>CAKZNX010000360.1 GCA_937132045.1 uncultured bacterium | reverse complement strand
CAGATCGGGCTGGTGCGCACGCCCACCTCTCAGGGAGGCTATTCGGACGGTATCGTCTTCTACTCGTATGCGGCGCCGAACGTGGATAGCTCGGGCAACATTCAATGGTACAACCCCTCTGCTTACAGCACCTTCGGAAGCTATTTGGGACAGTGGGTGCCTGCCCCAGCGTTGCCGTGGAAGGCAAATCCGACAACCGGTACTGTACTCGGTGTGGCTTTGCGCGCATCCGACCTGACGCCTGTTGACAGAGGCACCGTGTCGCTGTTCCGCACGGGGTTCTCACGCTCCGTGTTCACCGATGGTAATGGCGCGTTTGCCTTCGTGGATGTGCCGCCGGGCACCTACTCTCTGCGCCTCAGCGGCGCCGGTGTGACTGCAGTGACGCGAACCGTTGCCGTTTCGGCAGGTGGTGTCCTGCGCGAGACGTTGCTTTCCGGAACCTCCGGTGGGAGCGTGCTGCCGCTCTCGCAGGTGCTTCAGGCAGGCGACGGCGAGAGGGTATTGCTGCCGGATGTGCGCGTCGCAGCGGGCAACGACCTGCTGGGCGGTGCCGTGTATGTGGAAGACGGCGATTCGGCGCTCGCTATTCGGGTGCCGACGAACCCGGCAGTACCGTGGATCGAGGGCGACCGCGTGACGGTGCTGGGCACTCTTTCCACACAGGGCGGTGAGCGGGTGCTAATCCCGTCCGCGATGAGGCTGGTGGGGGTGGAACTGCCGTCCAATCGTGCCCTGCAGTTACAGGTGGAGTGGGAGCAGTGGGCTGGCGACAGCGTACCTGTGCAGGTGGACGTGTTGAGGCGCGACGGTTCGCCGGTTAAAAGGTACTTGCTGACACCGGACTCGGCTGGCGTTCTTGCACTGCCCAAAGACGGTACAATATTTCCGGGCTGGTACGACGTGCGGGTGAAAAGCGCGCACTGGCTGTCCACGCGGTTGCGCGGCGTGTTCCTGCCGAGCATGGGGCGCGCCGGGGTGAGGTTGCGCAACGGCGATGTGGATGGCGACAACGAGGTCAGTCTGCTCGACTTCGCGGCGCTTGTCGGCGCGTTTGGAACTTCCCGCGGCAGTATCGGCTGGGACCCGAACGCAGACCTGGACGGCGACGGTGAGGTGACGCTGTCCGACTTCGGGATACTGGTGAGCAATTTCGGGCTGAGCGGTGAGTAGTGTGCTGAAACGGTTTCACCTGTGGTGGCGCAAGGTTCGGGCGATCTTCAGCATCTACTTTCAGGATTCGCTGGCATATCGCGGGCAGGCGATTGTCTGGATATTGACCGACGTGGTGCCTGCGATGGTGATGCCGCTGGTTTGGTTGTCGGCGTACAACGGGAAGTCGGCGATCGGCGGCTACTCGCCCGGCGAGATGGTGCTTTACTACCTCTGCATGGTTACCTTCACCAACTTCGTGGTGGCGCACCTGATGTGGGATGTGGCAACGGAGATCAAGGAGGGGCGCTTCTCCGTGTATCTGGTGCGTCCGTTCAGCTATTGTCAGACTCTCATGATAAGCAATCTGGCGTGGCGCGTGTTCCGGTTGATGGTATTTGTGCCCATGCTGGCGCTGGGGGTGTGGATTTACGCACCGCACATCACGCACCTGCGGTACGAGTGGGGCATCACTTTCTGGCTGGCGCTGGTGCTGGGGCATGTGGTGTCGTTCATGCTGTCCTACGCGCTGGGGCTTCTGGCGCTGTTCTTTCAGGAGGTTTTCAGCGTATACAACATCTACTACATCCCCATGTTGTTCCTGTCCGGGCAACTGGTTCCCATCGGCGTGTTCCCGGATTGGCTTCAGGCGGTGAGCCGCTACATGCCGTTCCAGTATACTGTGGCGCTGCCGACAGAGGTGTTCATGGGTCGCGTGCCCGACTCGCTCGCGTGGCAGGGTATCGGCATGCAGGTCTTGTGGACGGTGCTGCTTTATGGGCTGTCCAGAGTGTTCTGGCGCAAAGGTTTGCTCTACTACACCGGGGTGGGCATGTAAGATGCGGCGCTACTGGCGACTGTATCGGGTGTTCTGGCGCAACGGTTTCCGGAGGGAGATCGAATTTCGGGCGAACTTCTGGGCGAAGGTGATCACCAACTTCGCGTGGCTGTTCTTCTTCATTGCGCTGGTGGAGGTAATCTATGCACGCACCAACGCCATTGCGGGCTGGAACCGCAACGACGCCTTCCTGCTGGTGGCAACCTGTTACTGGATGAGCTCCGTCGCCAGTATCACTTTCTTCCGCAATCTCGGCATGTTGCCGAGCCTCGTGCGTCTGGGCACTTTTGACTTCGTGGTGGTGAAGCCGGTTTCAAGTCTGTTCTGGGTCTCTTTTCGCTTCGTCAATATGGATGAAATCGGCACGCTGATCGGCTCTTTCGCGATGCTGGGTTACGCCGTGTCGCGTATGCGTCCTCTGCCCGATGTGGAACAGGTCGTGGAGTACTTTGTGCTGTGCCTGAGCGGGCTGACCATGTACTATTCGTTCTACCTCCTGACCATGACCACGTCCTTCTGGCTGGTGCGGGTGGATAACCTTTCTGCGCTCATCGACACCATCCTGTACATGGCGCGCTTTCCGACGGACATCTTCCGGGGTATCCTGCAGCGCGTGCTGACCTTCGTGATACCGCTGGCTTTCATCGCCACCATCCCTTCGAAGGCGATGCTGGGGCGCATGGAGTGGTGGCTTCTGCCGGTGGGTGTGGGGCTGGCGGCGTTCTTCCTTGCCTGTGCGGTGGCTTTCTGGCGGTTCGCCACCACGCGCTACTCCAGTGCCAGCAGCTGAGAGCCTGCTTCCCTGACAGAGCCATGCAGGAGCCGGTCCCGAGCGAGCGAAAAGCGTGTCGCGTTGTCGGTTTTCTGGATTTGTATCACCGCGATTCTCGAGAGAGGAAGAAAAGTTGTGCGTGCGTCTGATTTGCGTCTGGTCACTCTGCGCGAGCCGCCTGCCGATGCGGTGGCTTTGCATGAGCGTCTGCTGAGGCGTGCAGGCTTCGTTCGGAAGGTGGAAGGCGGGGTATACTTTCTCCTTCCGCTAGGGGCACGAGTGCTTGGCAAAATGGTTCGTCTGCTGGAAGCGGAGTTCGCGGATGCTGGCTACCAGCAGGTGGTGCCACCGCTGACGAATGCTGTTCAAGAGGTTCTGGAAGCCGCGCGGTCGCAGGTTCGGTCGTGGCGCTCTCTTCCACTCGGATGGTACTGGGTGGGCGCCGTTCGCGACGAAGCCGCTGAACCACGAGGTGGTCTGATACATACGCGGGAATGGTACTGCCTGAGAGCATGGGCATTTGACGCGGAGCGCGCGGCAGCGGAGGAGAGCGCCCGAGCGCTTGCCACGATCTGCAGTCGCGCACTCGGACACATGGGACTGGAGGCGTTGCCAGCGCAGGGGGATGGGTGGCATGTTGTGACTTCGCTGGAGGGCGGTGAGGACCGGGTGCTTCGATGCACGACGTGTTCGCGCGCGTTTGTGCCCGAGTGGTGCCCCGTGATGAGCGCAGCAGAAGAGCCTGTATCGGCGGACAGCGTGCTGCCCGCTGAGGCGGTGTCCACACCCGACCTGCGCACGGTGGAGGAAGTGGCGCGATTTCTCGGTGTGCCCGCATCTCGTCTGGTCAAGACGCTGCTGGTGGAGGCGGACGGTAAAGCGGTGGCTGCACTGGTGCGCGGTGACCACGACCTGAGCCTGCCGAAACTACGACACGCGCTGGGCGTGCGTGAGGTGCAGATGCTTTCTGCTGAACGGGTAGAGGAGGTCACGCGCGCACCCGTCGGCTTCGCGGGTCCGGTGGGACTACAAGGCTTGCCGTTGATAGCGGACGATGCAGTGCGAGCGATGCAGGGATTTGTGGTGGGGGCGAATCTGCCCGATGCGCATCGGGTGAACGTCTGCTGGGGACGCGACTTCGCAGAGCCGCGATGGGCAGACCTGCGTACGGCTTCTTCTGGCGACCGCTGTGCCTTTTGCGGTGGCGAACTGGCGGAGCGCTGGGGTATCCTTCTGGCGAGTGTGCAGCCGTGGGCGGGTGCGGAAAGCCCGTTGTACGACGATGCGCAGGGTCACCAGCAAAGCGTCATCATCACCCAATCCGCGTTGAACCTCACGCGGACGCTGGCGGTGCTTGTAGAGGCGAGCCACGATGCCGACGGCATCGTATGGCATCCCCGAGTGGCGCCGTATGAGGCGGTCGTGTTGCTGCTGAACCCGTCTGAGGAGGAGCATCGGCGCGTTGCTGAGCGGGTGACCGAGCAGCTGCGCGCGGTGGGAATGGAGGTGCTTCTGGACGACCGCGACGAACGCGCTGGCGCGAAGTTCAAGGATGCCGACCTGATCGGCATACCGGTGCAGGTGGTGGTCGGGCGGTCTGTGGCGGAAGGCACTGTGGAGCTGCGCCTTCGGCGAGACAGGAATCCGCATCGCGTGACGCTGGAAGACTGCGTTATCGCGGCGCAGGAGTTGCTTCATCAGGAACTGGGAGGGGGACGGTGAAGGTTATTCGCATTCTGGTGATATTTGGGTTACTGGTCGTGGTGGCAATGCAGCTTCGGCTCTGCCTGCGCCCGACGATGGTAGGCAAGCCTGCCGCGGAACTGTTTGCCGCTCGGTGGTTCAACTCGGAGCCGTTGACCATGCAGAATCTGCGAGGCAGGCTGGTGTTGCTGGACTTCTGGGCAGTGTGGTGAGGTGGTTGTATGAGTGGGCTGCCGGAGGTAGTCCGTATATACAATCAGTATTCTTCGCAGGGCCTAATGGTGGTCGGCGTGCACGACTCCGCCGGCGCGTTCGATCAGATTGCGCAGGCTATTCGGGAGAAGGGAATTAACTATCCGGTGATGCGCGACACGGATACCCGTGAGACGTTCGCCGGCTATCACATTCTGGGCATTCCACACCTGATACTGGTGGGCAGGGACGGTACCGTTCTGGTGGACGGTGGGTCCATTGCGCAGGTCGAGGAGCGGATCAAACAGGAACTGGGGTTGCCATGAGTCGCCAGCCTTCGGTGCTGACCGTCACGCTGAACGCCGCGGTGGACAAGACGTATCGGGTAGAGGGGTTCTGCTTGGACCGTGTGTTTCGGGTGGAGGCGGGCAGGATTGTGGCTGGCGGCAAGGGCATCAACGTGGCGCGCGTCCTGCATACGCTGGTCGTTCCGGTGACCGCCACCGGCTTTCTGGGAGGACACAACGGCGCGTTCATTCTGGACAGTCTGCAAGAGGAGGGCATCCCCGGCGACTTCGTGTGGACGCAGGGAGAGAGCCGAGTATGTCTCGCGGTCATCGACCCCGTCGGCGGCACGCAAACGGAGCTGAACGAAATCGGTCCCGAGATACAACCCGGTGAGGTGGAAGCGCTCGAGCACAAACTCTCCGAGGTCATCCCGGAACACCATTTTGTGACCCTCTCCGGTAGCGCGCCACCCGGCGTGCCTGCCGACTTCTACGCGCGCATCATCCACCTCGCACATGCACAGGATCGGCGAGTGGTGCTGGACAGCAGTGGCGACCTGCTGAGGGAGGGCGTGCAGGCGGTTCCATGGATGGTAAAGCCGAACCGGGTGGAGCTGTCGCACATTTTCGGCGTGGAACCTGCCACCGCGCGGGAGGCGGCGGAGCTGGCATGGCGGTTGCTGGAGATGGGTATCGCAGTTGTGGTGGTGACGCTGGGCAAGCAGGGTGCCCTGTGGGTGGATGCGGGGGGCGCGTGGTATGCCCGTCCCCCCGAGGTGGAGTTCGTGAGCGCGGTGGGGTCTGGCGATTCGATGCTGGCGGCGATGCTTTACGCGGTGATACACGAGATGCCTGCGCCTGAGGTATTGCGGTGGGGCGTGGCGGCGGGGGCAGCCAACGCAGCGGTTTTCGGAGCGGGTTTTTGCACCCGTGAGCAGATCGAGACGCTGGTACCGAAGGTGGAAGTGAACGCCTTATGAAGACGAGCCCGCAGACTCTTCCGAAGTGGTATCTGCAGGCGGTTCAGGTCGGGCAGTCCATCGCCACCACGATGATCCTGTACGGTCAGCCCTACTATGCCAAACGCGCGCTCGACTGGAAACCCGCCTCCATCGCACTGGCTCAGGTGGTTATCGGCGTGCTGACCGCGGTCGGTTCGGTGCTCGGCGGACGGGTGATTGAGAAGCACGGCTGTCGAGCATCGATGAAGGTGGGGCTGATTGGCGTGGCGGCGGGCGCTTTAGCAGGACTTGTTCTGCCCGAGGGGTGGAACATGATTATTGCGATAGCGCTGGTCGGCTGCTTTCAGGGGTTCATCTGGCCCGCCATCGAGGCTGCACTTACCCGCGGTGAGCCTCAGCATCGCGTGCAGCATCTGGTGGGGATGTACAACCTTGGCTGGTCCGGCGGGAGCGGGTTCGCGTTTTTCATCACCACACCTGTGATGAGCGCGTTTGGCTTGCGGGCGCTGTTCGCCCTGCCACTGGTGCTGTATCTGGTCAACATGCTGATGGTGTGGAAGGTTCTGCCCGATTACGACAGCCTTCCGGATGAGCACCTGACGGTGGTGGACGCGGAGGGGATGGAGCTGACGCCTCAGCAACGCCATGCGTTTCGCCTCATGGGCTGGCTGGCTAATCCCATGGCGTACCTGGCAATCAACGTCATCGTGACCTACAATCCCGTGGTGGCACAGCGTATCGGGGTCGGGTTTGCCACCGCCAGCAGCTGGTTCAGCCTGTGGTTCTACGTGCGAATGCTGTCTTTCGACCTGCTTCGTCGGTGGAGTGGGTGGCATTATCGTCCGGGGCTGCTGATGGCTTCGTTCGGTGTAGCGATGGTCTCTTTCGCAGGCATGATGCTGGCGCCCTCCCTGCCGGTTCACCTGCTGGCGCAGGTGATGTTCGGGTTAAGCATCGGTCTGCTATATCAGTCGTCGTTGTTCTACTCCATGGCTGGCAGTGAAGAAAAAGGCACGCACGGGGGATTTCACGAGTCGTTTATCGGTTTGGGCATCGCCTCGGGGGCAACGCTGGCTCTGGTTGGCGACCGCGTGGCACCCCAAACGCCTGGGTTGTCGGTGTTGCTGGTGTGGGCGGTCATGGCGCTGGGACTGGCGACCATCTGGCGCATCGCGCGGCGATTAAACGCATCCGCGAAGGCACGGGCTGAGCGACCGGCTTGACCCGCACACCGTTCATCGCATCTGAGGGGTCTCTCGCGCCCTCTGCCACTCATCTCGCAGCTCGTCCAGAAAGGCTTCGATGCGCCTGTTGGCGTCTTCGGTGTGGACGGGCACGGGCACAGCCTCCAACCCGATGGCGTCGTGGCTCATCAACAGCCAGTCACCCTTCTGGAACCTGAAGGTCTGGCGGAACATCTCCTCAGAAATGCCGAACGCCTCGGCGATTGCCTGCCGGTCGGACTGGCGCGGCATCTTGCTGACGAAATACGTGTGGGGCTGAGCCATGATGCTGGTGTCGAGGTAGCGTACGCGCTGAGTAGCGATGCCCACCCCGAGTCTGAACTTGCGTCCGCGCCGCGCCAGAGTCATCACCACGATACGGGAGCGGGCGTAGCTGTCGTCAGCGCCCTCGCGAATGAGGTTCATCGCCTGCCGGGTGTAATCAAACCAGATTTCGAACTCGTAGCGCACTTCAGGGTCTTCCTGAATACGGATGAGCATGCCTTCCACTTCCCTCACAAAACTGATCATCTGCTTCACTCCTTTCGGCGTTTCCCTCCTCGCGCAGGCGGCGCAGAGTCTCGTTCGCTGGAGTCTGATGGAACGGTATTTCGCTGCTCAGGATCAGCTCGCGGGCGCGTCTGCCCACCGTCTTCGCACCCCAGTCCGCCTTGTGGAGCGGGTCGGGGTAGCCGATGACCTCAGGGAAATGATTTCGCGTGAGAACGTCCAGCAGGTACATCATCAGCTCCAGCACCGGGTTCTCGGTCTCGTTGTCTGCGTACAGTAAAGGCTTGACCGTGCCGACGCGGTAGTTGCTGGCTGCATACTCATGAGCGAATGCCTGTCTCTCCCAGCGGGGCATCGCCAGCCCGTCGAGAAAAATCACATGCCCGCTGAGAGGTGTGCGTTTGTCGCGGGACAGGTAGAACTGCGCCAGCGACCTCAGGAACAATCGCTCTGGCCACACATTCTCCCCGATGCGGCTGGGTGTGCCGACTATCGCCGGTTGCCCTGTATGCTCGTCGATGCCGAGGCGGAGTGTCTTGAAAACCGAATCGAACTCGATGGTGCTCCAGGGCGCCTCCAGTGATGTGTCGCAGTAGATAGGAATGGTTTCCAGAAAGATACGGTCTGTCCATGGAAGCGGTGCGACCTTCATCTGTGCCAGCTCGGGGTAGACGCCCAGGTGCTTCATCACGCCCAGATAATTGCGGGTGAGGTAGCGCGATTCGGAGTCCTTCACCACGCCCACCAGCAGGATGTTCCGTTCCCAGCATCGCTCGATGAGCGCACGCAGACCGACGGTCGTCAGGAAGTGCACGTCCTCCGGCGACATCCAGCGAGTGCGACGCACAGACGGCTGTTCGCGGTCGGCTGTCTCGTATACCAGCGCAGTGGTGTCCTTCTCGACAAACAGGCGTTCGCAGATGTTCTCGAACAGGCGCACGGTGTATTTCCACGACTCCCGGCAGTGAAACCGGGTGAGCAGGTTGCCTTCGCCGTCGATTTCGCACAATGGTGGGGGTTTGCCCAGCAGGATACTGACAGCGCTCTGCAGCTCCGCAGGCGTCAGACTCAGGGATTGTCTCATCTCTTCCAGAGGCAAGATCTGCGTGTTGCGATGGTGGAACTCCGCCAACACCGCCAGATGCCGTCCGAACAGCTTGGTGGAGGGTATCTGCAGCTCGGGCGACACGGGATGCATGAAAGCCACGCGGATGTCGAAGG
>CAKZNX010000359.1 GCA_937132045.1 uncultured bacterium | reverse complement strand
CAGGTGCAGGTGGTGCGTTGTGCCAGCGTATACGAGACCGAACCGGTGGGCTACGATACGCCCCAGCCGATGTATCTGAACACGGTGGTGCAGGTGAGCACCACACTGGAACCGCTTGCCCTGCTGCAACATGTGCTGGCGGTGGAACAGGCAGGCGGACGGGTGCGCACACACTACGGCAATCCGCGCACCATCGACATCGATATCGTGCTGTATGAGGGCGTGCGGATGCAGACCGAACAGCTTACCCTGCCTCACCCGCGGATGCACAGAAGAGCGTTCGTGCTGATACCACTGGTGGAAATTGCACCCGACCTTGTCCTGCCCGATGGCACACCGGTCTGTCGGTTGCTGGAACAGCCCGAGGTACGCGCGCAGAAGGTGTGGAAACTGCCAGATGCCGACCTATCGCTTCGAAGCGGTTGACGAAACCACCGGCAGGCGTGTGCTTGGCACCCTGCAGGCAAGCGACGAGCAGAGCCTGAGGCAGCTGTTGCAGGCGCGAGGCTTTGTCGTCCAGCAGATTGTCTCCGCCGCCGACGCACCCCAGCAATCCCAGCCCGTTGACCGCCGCGCCGAGCGAGCCACTGCCAGCCTGCACGCACGCGCCGTCTTCTTCCGGCAGCTGGCGACGCTCTTCCGCGCCGGCACGAACCCTGTGAACGCACTGAGCCAGATGTGCAACCAGACCTCCATGCCCGAATCCCTGCAGGCGGTAGCCCGCGCCATGCTGGCGAATGCCCATCTGGGACAGCCGTTGTCGCAGGCGCTGGAGGGGTTCCCGCGCCTCTTCGCGCCGCACGTGGTGGGCATGTTTCGCGCGGGCGAGCTGGGCGGGTCGCTGGACATCATCTGTGATGAGATCGCTGCTCACTACGAGCAGGAGCACTCCCTGTGGCGCAAACTGTGGATACCGCGCCTGCTGGTGCTGAACGGCGTGGGTATGTTGATGCTGGTCATCCCGCTGTTTCCGGCGTTCTACTACGCCATGGCGCGAGGAGACCTGTCGCTGTTTGTTCAGCGCTACCTGCAACTGCTGCTGACGCGTTCCGTGCCGCTGTTCCTGCTCACGGCGCCGGTTGCAGGAGGCATCTGGTGGTTTCTCGACCAACCCGCCAACCGCCGCTGGAAGGATGCGCTGGTGATGCGCCTGCCCGTGTTCGGTTCGCTCAACCGGCAGCGGGCGGTGACCGCCTTCCTGCGCACCCTGCACCGGATGTTCTCGGCGGGAGTGCCTGCCGTTAGCGCGTGGGAGGCGGCGGCGCCTTCGGCAGGTAATGTGTATGTGCGCGAGAAGCTGTACGAGGTGCTTCCCCTTATCCGGCAGGGGCAGGGCATTGACCGCGCCCTGCAGGCGACCGGGCTCTTTGACTGGGAGACGGTCAGCCTGATCGCGGCAGGGCAACAGAGTGGGGAAATCGCCGGGATGCTGGACCGCGCTGCGGGTTATCACGAAGAGACTCTGCGTGAACGCTATCAGCGTGCTTCTTTCGCTCTGGTACGCCTGGGGTGTCTGGCAACCCTGATACTCGGCGGTGCAGCAATGATCTGGATGGCCCATTCGTACTTCAGCGGCATGTTCCGCTTCGTGGACGAGTTCTTCGGCACGCCCTGAGAGGTAAAGCGATGCCCATATACCGCTACACGGCAAAGAACCAGCAAGGCGGCACAGTGTGCGGTCTGGTGGAGGCAGAAGACACTCAGCGTGCGGCGGGCGCTGTGCGCGAGATGGGGCTGTTTCTGCTGGACCTTCACCCCGAGCGCCCCGCTTCCGCCCCGCAGGCAGATGCGCTGGTGATGAACCGGGTGGTGTACCCCGTGTACTCCGGCGTGTCGGTGCGCGACCTCGCCATCTTTTATCGCCAGCTGGCGACGGCGGTGCGGGCAGGCATCCCCCTGCATCGTGCCCTCACCTCGGTGGCGGAAAACACGGGCAAGCCGCGCCTGCGACGGCTGGTGCAGGCGGTAGTAACCGACCTGATGCACGGGAAGTCTTTGTCGGATGCCATGCGCAGGCATCCCCACGTGTTCGACGAGCTGCAGGTGGCGCTCATCAAGGCAGGCGAAGAGGGCGGACTGCTGGAAGAGATGCTGGAGCGGCTGGCAGACTATCTGGAGCGTGACTACCGGCTGCGTCTCAAGATACGCGCGGGCACTTTTTATCCGAAGGTGCTTCTGGTGGCGGGCATCTTCATCCCGAAGATACCGATACTGGTGGTAGGCGGCGGGCTGATGCCCTACCTTCGCGAGACGGTCGGCTTCGCGGGACCGATTTTGCTCGGGGTGCTGGTGCTGGTAGCGCTATTCCGTATATTCCTGCAGATCGAACCGCTGCGTGAGGCAAACGACTGGCTGAAGCTGACCATACCGGGCATCGGCGGGCTGGTGCGTCAGCTGGCAATGGCGCGATTCAGTCGGGCGCTGGCGGCGCTTTTCGCGGCAGGGGTGCCCCTGCAACGCGCCCTGAGCATCTCCGCTCTGGCAACAGACAATGCCTACCTGACCAGACGCATCCGCACGGCGGTAACCGCAGTGGAACACGGGCGCTCACTCTCGGATGCCTTCCGGCAGACAGGTGTGATGCCTCCGCTGGTGCTGGACATGCTGCATACCGGCGAGACCACGGGCAGTGTGGATGCGATGATGGACAAAGTTGCCGAATATTATGAGCAGGAGACCGACGTCAAGAGCCATCAGGCGATCATCGCGTTGAGCGTCGGGGTATACCTGCTGATTGCCCTCTGGATTGCCAGCATGATTATCGGCTTCTGGCAGGGATATGCCAGCGGCGGGGGGGCTTTTCTGGGAGAGTAAGCGCATGTTGCGCATGCCTGAACGAGACTATTACGAGGTGCTGGGCGTTCCCCCAACCGCCACCGACGAGCAGATCCGTCGGCGGTTCCGCGAGCTCGCGCGCAAGTACCATCCGGACGTGAACCGCTCGCCCGACGCCGAACACCGTTTCAAGGAGATCACCGAGGCGTATCGCGTGTTGTCCAGTCCCTCCCTTCGTGCCGACTACGACCTGATGCGCCGCAGCGCCCACAGCGCCCGTTCGGGTAGCGGGGGCGCCACAAGCACTTCACCGCCCCGTTCACGCCCCTCTTCACACCAGCGACCGCAGGGCGGACCCACCACGAGCACTTCAGGTCGCAGCGCCGAGATCGAGGCGCAACAGATACTGCAAAGCGCGATGCTGGCATACGCACGCGGCAACCTGCACGAGGCACTGATGCTGGCAAAGCGGGTTCTGCGCCTGCAACGCCACAACGCACAGGCATACGAGATTCTGGGGGATGTGTACCGGCAGGAGCGACGCACCGAGGAAGCTATCGCCATGTTCACGTGCGCCCTGCAGTGCAACCCTCGCTCCGCCAGCGCACAGTCCAAGCTCGATGCCCTTCTGCGCCAGCGCTACTTTGCAGGCACGGCGCCACCTCGTTCCAGCACGGTAAACGCCTTCTGGTCGCGTTATGGCTTGATGACAGGCTGGGCAGCCGTGACGATGCTGGTGCTAGCGCCGTGGTACCTCAGCCTGCAGGTGGACGGCGTTTTTCAGGGCATCGGTTTTATCAGTCGGTGGAGCGGCGCCCTGGTTCTGTTGATGCTCACAGCCAGTATGCTGACGGGTGCACTCATGGCGCTCAGCGGAAGGATCGAATCGATCGCGCAGGTGGTATGGTGGCCCCACCAGCAGGGGCTACCGCAGGCTCGGCTGGCAGTGGCGGGATTGCTGGGGGTACTTGGGCAGTTCGCGTTTTACGCTGCCGCGTTTTTGTATCTGCTGATCGCCGCCACGCAGAACGCCTTTCACCGCACCCTGACCCGTGTGGTGGGCACGGTGGTAGCATTGACGCTGGGCTTTGTGTTGAGCTACGCGCCCGGGCGGGAGCAGGTGGTGCTCTTCGCGCCCAATCTGCTGTGGTTTGGGTTTCTGTGCGGGTGGGCGTTTGGCGACTCGGTGCGCGCACAACAGAGCAGAAAGGTGTAACAGCCGCCGACGGCACTAGTCGGTGGCGCTGGCGTCACCGCGGGCGCGAGTGTGTTCGATGTTGAAGAAAGTCTCCAGAATATGCCGGGCAATGGGCGCTGCCACCGCACCGCCGTGTCCTCCCTGTTCCACAATCACCGAAAGCGCGATCTGCGGATTGTCCATCGGCGCGTAACAGATGAACCACGCATGTGGTTTGCGACGCGGGGGGTCTTCCGCCGTACCGGTTTTGCCTGCCACTGCGATGCCAGGCAGGTTCGCGGCATGAGCGGTACCGCCTCGTCCGACCACTGCATCGCGCATCCCGGCGGCAAGCCACTGCCAGTACTCCTCGGCGAGGGGAACACGCTTCAGCACCGTCGGAGGGGTCTCTATCACCGTGCCGTCCGGACGCACGACTCTCTTGACCACATACGGCTTCATGATCGTGCCCCTGTTCGCCACCGCGGCAGCCACCAGCGCCATCTGAAGCGGCGTGCACTGCACAAACCCCTGTCCGATGGAGGTGTTGACCGTATCGCCGTCGTACCAGGGTTCTTTGTAACGCTTCCTCTTCCAGTCCGGCGTGGGGATGTTGCCCTTGCTTTCGCCCACCATGTCAATGCCGGTCGCCTCCCCCAGCCCAAAGGCATGAGACATCTCGACAAGCCGGGTGATGCCCATTTTCAGTCCCGTGTGATAAAAGTACACATCGCAAGACTCCCCTATCGCCTCAATGAAGCCTGTCGTGCTGTGCTTGCGATGACACCGAAAACGCCTTCGCCCCAGCTCGAGCGCGCCCGGGCAGTAGAAGCTGGTGTGCGGGGTGATGACTCCAGCCTGAAGCCCGGCTGCGGCAGTCACCATTTTGTACGTGGAACCGGGCGGATAGCGGCTGCCGATGGCGCGGTTCTGCAAGGGATGAAGGGGGTTGCTCGATATCTCTTTCCACACGGCAGGTTTGACACCGCGAGCGAAGGCGTTGGGGTCAAAGCGCGGGAAGCTTGCCATCAGAAGCACTTCGCCCGTGCGCGGGTCGAGCGCGACCACCGCCCCCACCCTGTTGCCGAAAGCCTCCTCTGCCGCCTTCTGCAGTCTTTCGTCGATTGCCAGCATCACAGTGGCACCCTGCTCTGCTGGCACCTCTTCGATCTCACGGCGCTGACGTCCGCGTGCATCTACCTCCACCCATTTACCGCCAGCCTGTCCGTGCAGCCACCGCTCCTGACTTCGCTCCACGCCCATCTTCCCCACAAACTCGCCCTGAGCCACCCCCACTGCACGTAACTCGTTTAGTTCGTCCGCACTGACCTCACCGAGCATCCCCAGCACATGAGATGCCAGTTTGCCATCTGGATACCAGCGCACCGGCTGCGGGCTAACGCTTACCCCTGGCAACCACAATCGGTTCTCCTCCACACGACTGACCACGTCTAGCGACACCCCCACTGCCAGCGGCACTGGATACAGGCGCTGAGCGCGCTGCTTTCGGTTACCCACCACCTCCAGCACCTGCTCGAAGGGCAACCCGAGCAGATTGCTCAGCCGCTTCAGCACGGCATCGTCCGGTCCAACCTCTGCGGGGATGACACTCACCACAAACTCGGGGCGGTTCAGTGCCAGGGGGCGACCAGCGCGGTCCACAATCATGCCTCGCGGCGCAAACAGGCGAATGAAGCGCTTGCGGTTGCTCTCCGATTGCGCCAGCAGCTGCTCGCCCAGCGCCACCTGCAGATACCACAGGCGCAACAACAGCGCCAGAAAGCCCAGCGCGATCAGCGTGACGTATATCTTGAAATGCGGCACCTGCGGTGGCGCAGGTATCTCCACCCCGAAGCGTCCCCGCATGGCTACTCCTCTCCCGGCGGCGGACGATGCAGATTGCACCGGCGTTGCGGCGCCCTGCTTGCCGTGAAAGTCTTGACCAGCACTTCGGGACAGTAGCGTGTTGCCAGCAACCCGGAGTCCGCACACACTCGCACACGCTCAACGGCAGGTGGCGATGCGATGCGCGGTTCCGACAGACGAGGAGCAGAGGGCAACCCTGCGGATGAGGGCTCGCTGACGCGCGGTTGCACTCCCGCGGTCTCTGCACCCGGACCGGTGCCCGGTGTGGTGATCGCTGGCGGAGGCAGAGTGTCGGGCGACTGCGGAACGGTGGTTGCTGGCTGGTCTGCGCTGCCGGGTTCGGCGCCGATGGCGCCGTCTGTGCCAGCAGGGCTCTGGACGCCGTGCAAGGTGCATCGCTCGGTGGGTTCCTCTCCACGGTTGAAGGCGAACCGGTGCGTCTGCGGGCAGGCTGGTGTGGCGATCATCCCGGTCTGGTCGCACAGCGTCAGGGTAATGGTATCTACCTTCTCCGGTTGCTGAGGCTTAGACGGCACCTCGCCCGGCGTCAGCTTCTGCATCCACGCCTTCTGCAGGGGCACCGCCTTCAGCATGAACTCCTTCCAGATGGGTGCGCATACGGTGCCGCCGAAAATGCGCGGCATCGGCTGATACACCTTCTGCTTCCTCACCGGGTCTACCACTTCACGCGCCACCCACACGGCGGTGGTCAACTCGGGCGTGTAGCCTACGAACCAGGCGTCGCGTCCCTCGTCCGTGGTGCCCGTCTTGCCGCGCGCATCTTCCATCTCATGCAGAACGCGGTAGGCAGTGCCGCCGGGTATGTGCACCGGTCCCTTCAGCAGTTCATCCATCGTTTTGGCGGTCTCTTCTTTGATCACGCCGAAC
This sequence comes from uncultured bacterium, assembly GCA_937132045.1. GTDB lineage: Bacteria > Armatimonadota > HRBIN16 > HRBIN16 > HRBIN16 > HRBIN16. The sequence goes on along the minus strand of CAKZNX010000359.1, from coordinate 2,156 downwards.
TCGATGGCGGGCGCGTTCTCCTGAATGATGTTCCCTTCCCTGTCCTTCACGCGCACGATAGCCATCGGTTCGGGACGGTTCCCGCCTGTCGCGAACACGCTGTAGGCAACCGCCATCTCGAGCGGGCTGACCGCTGAAGAGCCCAGCCCCAGCGACAGGTTCGGTTCCAGCTTTGAGGTGATGCCCAGCTTTCGGGCATACTCGATCACCGCTTGCGGTCCGATCTCGGCAATGGTCTTCACCGCAGGTATATTAATGGAGTAAGCAATCGCCTGTCGCACCGTCACCCAGCCCCGGAAGCGCCCGTCCGAGTTCTGAGGGCGATAGGGTTTGGGAACCGACGGGTAGCTGACAGGGGCGTCCAGAATGCGCGAGTCGGGAGTGAGTTCGCCCATCTCGATTGCGGCACAGTACACGATGGGCTTGAATGCCGATCCCGGCTGGCGCTTGCCCTGAGTGGTAGCGTTGAACTGCGACTTGCTGAACTCCACGCCCCCCACCATCGCGCGGATGTAGCCGGTGCGTCCATCTATCGCAATGAGAGCGCCCTGCGTGACACTGCCCCTGCCATATCTGGAGACGCCCTCGCGCAACGCCTGCTCCGCCGCCTGCTGCATCTGCCAGTTCAGAGTGGTCTCTACCGTCAATCCTGCTTTGTATATCTGGTCTTCGCCGTACTCTTCCTTCAGCTGTTTCAGCACGTGGAACACGAAATAGGGCGCCTTAAAAGCGATGCCCTGCCGACGCAGGGGCGCCACCCGAACCTTCTCCTGCTTCGCCTGCTCGTACTGCTCCGGTGTGATGAAGCCAAGCGCGCGCATCCGGTCCAGCGCCGTGTCGCGCCGTCGCAGAGCCAGCTCGAGGTTCTCGTGCGGGGAGTACACAGACGGGCGGCGGATCAGTCCCGCCAACATGGCACACTCGGAGAGGGTCAGTTTGTTCAGCGGCTTGTCAAAATACACGCGTGCGGCGGTCTTTGCCCCATACGCTCCGCTGCCGAAGTACACCTCGTTGAGGTAGGTCTCCATAATCTGCTCTTTCGTGAGGTGTTGCTCGATCTGCAGTGCCAGCAAAGCCTCCTGAATCTTGCGTGAGAAGGTTTTCTTCTGGGTGAGGAAGGCGTTGCGTGCCAGCTGCATGGTGATGGTGCTTCCGCCCTGCGCGTAGCGTCCCTCTCGCAGGTTCACCCACACCGCGCGGATAACCGCCCTTGGGCTGACGCCACGATGCTGCCAGAACTGACTGTCCTCTACCGCCACGATGGCATCGATCAGCTCCTTCGGAAACTCGGACAGCCTCGCCAGCTCGCGCCGCTCGTTGGTCAGCGTAGCAAGCACCACTCCGTCCTGGGACACAATACGGGTGCCTTCGTAGGGCTTGAGGTTCGCAATCTGCTCACTGCTGGGCAGCATCTCCCGCACTTGCACCAGCAGCCACATAAGCGACACGCCGCCCACGACGATGCCCAGCAGAACCAGCAAAAGAAGGTAAATCAACAGGCGTTGCCATATCGGACGACGACGCCTGCGCAGAGGGCGACTTACCGTTCGTTTGCGAGGTCGAGAACGCATGATAGCTCCATCAGCGAGTCCTGCTGTTCACATTATATACTATCTGTCCGCCACGCAGGCTACCATCACACCGATGGATATATCATGGCACATCGCGGGGATGATTGCAAGGCAAACCACAACCGACGACAGGTCTGGTGATTCTTCCATGCTGAGCATAACACCTCCCGACGTGCTTTTCGTATATAATGAAGGTAGCAAAAGCCGACTAGAGGAGGTTCAACCTGCAATGAGGACTCTCACAGGGGTCGCCATAGCTGCAGTTTTTTTGTTCTCAAGCGGTATCTTTGCTTACGAAGAGCCAAGCAAACCCGTGGCAAAGTCTCCTACACTCATGAAGAAGGAGATGAATCTGCCGCCTGGGGCGCAGGTGCCCACCCAGAAGAAAGAATCCAAACCCAGCCCGAAAGAGCAGGCGCTGGCAAACCAGCTGGCACAGCTGGAGAAGCGGCGCGACCAGCTGATTGAGCGGGCGCGCGAGGTGGACTCGAAGCGACTGAGCACTACAGACCCTGCCGAGCGCAAGCAGCTGGACCAGCAGAAGCTGGCACTGGTCAAGGAGCTGGACGCCGTGGTGACCAAACG
>CAKZNX010000358.1 GCA_937132045.1 uncultured bacterium | reverse complement strand
ATGAGCACACCGGGGCATCCCAACCAACCCATTCACGACGGCTCGCATCGCCTCGCTGTGGAGACGGATGACCGTTCCATTGTGGTGTCGGCGGGGGCGGGCTCGGGCAAGACGCAGGTGCTGGCGGAGCGCTTCGTGCACCTCGTGACCACGAACAGGGCGCCGGTAGATGGCATACTGACCATCACGTATACCCGTAAAGCCGCCCGCGAGATGAGAGAGCGCATTGTGCGTCTGCTGGAGCAACAGGGAATCGCCGACGCCACGTGGCGGGTCGAAAACGCCTACATCAGCACGATCGACTCGCTGTGTGCTCGTCTCATCCGCGAAAACCCTCTGGAGAGCGCCACCGACCCCTTCTTCGAGCAGCTTTCCGAGCACGATGCCGAACGGCAGTTCTACCACGCCTTCGACCGCGTCGTAGACCGACATAGCCCCCAGCCCGACAGCGCCATCGGAAAACTGCTGAGAGAGGCGTTCGGCAGGATGCGTTTCGGTGGTGACCCCCATGATGCGCTTCACACCCTGCGCAAAGACCTGTTCAGCGCGATGGAGACAATACGCCTGTTCGGATGGAGCCGAGCGAAATTGCTGGAGTGGGCGCAGGAGCTGGAGCAAGACCCCCAGCAGGTCGTGTGGCAGATGCTCAAGCTGATGCGTTCGGCTCTGCTACCGGCGGTGAAGGCGGCTCGGGGCGTCCTGCGCGAAGAAGAGGAACTAGCAGGCGAGCTCCGCCGAGTCGAAACCCTGCTGCAGACGCTGGAGAAAGCGGGAGATGTTGTGGAAGTGGCGAGCCGTCTGCGGCAGGGGTTGATTATCCGGGGAGGCAACAGCCACATCCAGCATCCAGTGCTGGCAGAATGCGTCAATCGTCTGAGGGAGTGGGTTGGACTGCTGAACACTTCACTGCTCCAGCAGGAGGTCGATGAGTCGTGGCGCACGGTGACTACTCTGCGGCTGCTGGTGGAGGCATGGGACGAGTATCAGCGCGTGAAAGCGCAGGCGAATCAGTGCGACTTTGCCGATGTGATGTCGGAGGCGATTCGGCTCCTGCGCGAGCACGAAAACGTGCGCCGCCGCTATCGTCAGAGGTTCCGATTCGTGATGGTGGACGAGTTTCAGGACGCGAACCACCTTCAGATGCAGCTCATCCAGCTGCTGAGCAACACCAGAAACCTGTTCGTGGTCGGCGATGCCCAGCAGTCCATCTACGCTTTCCGCCATGCTGATGTCTCGCTGTTTCGGCAGCTGGAGCGCAAAGCGCACCGGTCGCCGGAGAACGCCTTGCTGGTGAGTATCGGGCGCAACTTCCGTTCGCGCCCCGAGATACTGCGCTTCGTGGCGTGTCTGTTTGGCGCGGTGTGGTCGCCGTCGGTGGGCGGCGACAGGTTCAAGCCCCTGCACAGCGCCCGGCGCTTTGCCTCAAAACAGACGCCCAGCGTGGAGTTCGTGCTGACGCCTCCCGCCCAGCGCAACGAGCTCTGGCTGTGGTTATCCGAAGCGACGGCTCGTCACATCCGCCAGACGGTGGAGGGGGGGCATGTGCACCTCACGGCGGAGGGTCCGGAGCAGGGACAGCCCGTGCGATACCGACATATCGCCATCCTGCTCAGGCAGACTTCCGACGTGCCTATTCTGGAGGAGGCGCTGTCGCGTAACGGCGTGCCCTTCTACAACACCGCTCGCAGACAGTACTTCATCCAGCCGGAGGTGCGCGATCTGGTCTTCGCGCTCACGACCGTCGACTCGCCGACGGATGACATCGCCGTTGCGTGCGTTCTGCGTTCGCCGATGGTGGGCGTCAGCATGGATACTCTTTCCGCCTGTGCGAGGCAGGCGCAGGCGCTGGGCAAAAACACTCCCCTCTGGCTGGGGGTCAAAGAGTGGCTGACAGGTGGCACGTCGTCAGAGGATGCGGATGCCGTGCGCGAGTTCGTGGAGCTGGTGGAGAGCCTGCAGAGGGAAATAGCCTCGCTGGACGTAGCGCAGATGCTCGGCAGACTGGTGACCCGTACGCACTACGAGACGCGCCTGCTGTGCCGTCCTGAGGGCAAGCAGAAGGTCGCCAACGTACGCAAGCTCCTGCAGATTGCGGCAGAGAACCGTCACCTGACGGTGGCGCAGTTCGTGGAGATGGTGAACGAGCTGGAACGCATCGCCCTGCGCGAGGGAGAGGCGCCGGTGCTGGAGGAGATGGCAGACGTGGTGCGCATCTACACCATTCACGGCGCGAAAGGACTGCAGTTCCCGGTGGTGTATCTTGCCGATGTGGCGCGAAGCGTAAGGCGCAAGCCTCAGAGCCGGCTGGTCACCTGTGTCCCGTCCCAGCGTTTTGTGGCGCAGGGCTTTGTGAAGCAATCAGTTCTGCCGCAGGCAGGCGGGGTGTATACTGAACAGCGCGACCGCGAGGAGGGCTTGCGGGTGTGGTATGTGGCAATGACTCGCGCCATCGAGCATCTGGTATTTGTCGCGCCCAACAGTGCGGGTGGTCTGTGGTGGAACCTCTTTCTGGATGCCTTGCAGTTGCCGCACCACTTCAGCGAGGATACCGTGTTACGCATTGCCGAAGGGTGCGAGGCGCAGGTGCGAGTGGTGGACAGCCAGAGCCTGCCCGTCCACCGTCCCGACGATGACGAAGCGTACCTGCACGAACTGGCGCAATGGTTGGGTGGCACAGCTCCATCCAGTGTGGAAGAGATACTGCGATGGCTGGCGACGGATGGTGAGGAGATTGCCTCGTCGTTTTGCTCCTCGCAACGACACGAGGGTTGAGGGGGATTGCTTCGTCGCTGCGCTCCTCGCGATGAGACGAGGGTTGAGGGGGATTGCTTCGTCGCTACGCTCCTCGCAATGACACGAGGGGGTTGAGGGGGATTGCTCCGACGCTTTGCTCCTCGCGATGAGACGAGGGTTGAGGGGGATTGCTTCGTCGCTACGCTCCTCGCGATGAGACGAAGGTTGAGGGGGATTGCTTCGTCGCTACGCTCCTCGCAATGACATGAGGGGGCGGAGGGAATTGCTTCGCTCCTCGCGATGAGACGAGGGTTGAGGGGGATTGCTTCGTCGCTACGCTCCTCGCGATGAGACGCTACAAAGAGGACACCGCCTGCTTCACCTAAAACCTTAATGCTGCAAGGTATCTCGAGGTCATGGAGGGGTGTGATTGCGACCGGCACGGATACTGCTCTGCCTGCTGTGGCTGACGCTGACCGCGGCAGTTGCCGCCGACCTGAAAGCCGACATCGACCGGCTGCTCCAAAATCCCGTTCTGGCTCACAGCATCACCGGCGTGCTGGTGGTTGGTCTGAAGGATGGGCGAACGCTGTACGAAACGAACGCCGACGTGATGCTGATTCCCGCGTCCAATCAGAAACTGCTGACCGCGTCCGCCGCTCTGCATCGTCTGGGACCGGAGTACCGGTACACCACCCGCCTCTGGTCAGCCGGGGAGGTGAACGCGGAAGGCGTCCTGCAGGGCGACCTGATCCTGCAGGGGAGTGGCGACCCCACGCTGTTGCTGAGGGACATCGAGACGATGGCGGACACCGTACAGAAAGCGGGCATCCGGCGCATCGCGGGCGCTCTGCTATACGACGAGAGCCTGTTTGACGGCATCCGGCGCGGCTGGGATTGGGCGTGGGACGACGAGCCATACTACTACTCGCCGTGTCTGAGCGCGGTGTGCGTGGAGCGCAACGCCATGACTGTGTTTGTCTCGCCCGGCGCGAAGGTGGGCGACGAGCCGCGCGTTCGACTCGCCCCGGCGACCGATTACCTGATTGTTCGCAACGAAGCCATCACCGCCCCGGCAGGCGCGCCCTCCACTGTATACATCACCCGCGAACACGCGCGCAATATCGCGGTGGTTCGTGGGCAGATTCCGCTGGACGCCCAGCCCGACTCGGCACGGCAGGCGCTATCCGTGGAGGAGCCGCCTCGATACGCCATGTGGCTGTTGCGCGAGGCGCTGAACAAACGGGGCATCACGACGCGCAATCGCACGGCGCTGTCTGGTCGCGTGCCGGAGGGAGCGACGCTTTTGCACACCCACACCTCGCCGCCGCTCAGCGACATCCTGCCCCTGCTGAACAAACCCAGCGATAACCTCATCGCCGAGTGCCTCCTGCGCACACTGGGTGCAGAGGTGCATGGCGAAGGAAGCGCAGCCGCTGGCGAGAGGGTTCTGCTGGATTTCCTGCGTGCAGCCGGGTTGAACCTCAACGCGCTGAACATCGTGGACGGCTCGGGGCTGTCGCGACGCAACCAGATTTCCGCGCGCAATCTGGTCACCCTGTTGTGTTACATGGCATCCCATCCGCAGGCGAAGGTGTTCGCCGACTCGTTGCCGGTGGCAGGTGTGGATGGAACCCTGCGCAATCGCATGGTCAACACGCCCGCTCGCGGCAAAGTGCGTGCCAAGACGGGCAGCTTGGGCAGGGTGAGCACGCTGGCTGGCTATCTCAGCACGCAGTCGGGCGAGGAGCTCGTGTTCGCCATCCTGATGAACAACTACAACGGCACCGCCGCAGCCGTACGCGCCGTGCAGGACTCCATCGTGCTAAGGCTGGTGCAGGGGGAACCTTAGCGGGTATACTACGAATGGGGTGACGGCAAGGGCGAACGAAATCCTCCGGCGTGCGAAGCATATGATCACCGAAAGCTGTAGAACTTGCAGGACGAGTTGGCAAGCCCGTTATTCAGGTGATGCGCGAGCACAGGTTGCAGCAGTCTCAGAACGATACATCACCCGCAGGTTCATTCGTTGTGCGAGCCTCCACATGGGATGGTAACGGGGATATTACACATGGGGGATTACTTCATGATGGAAACGGGAGACACCCACAGCGCACCGTCCAAAATGCAGGTGAAGTTACTTTTCCCTACCATAGAGATTGCCGAGGACTACTACCGGCAGCTGGTCTATCTCGCCTGCAGGACGTGCTACAGCGAACAGAAGCCGGAGGAGATCTGGCGGAGAATCCGGGACGGCAAGGTGCGCGATGAGAAGATGGAGTCGCTCATCACGAAGGTGGTGCAATCGGGACATCATTCCACCATCGAGCATATCGTCTTCTCGTTCAGCATCTCGGGGGTATCCCGCACGCTCACGCACCAGCTGGTGCGCCACCGCATCGGTGTGGCGTTCGACCAGCAGTCCCAGCGCTACGTGCAGTTTCAGAACACCGCCGATATCTTCGTAGAACCCGAAACTGTCGCCCAGAACCCCGAGGCGCACGCCGTCTTTGAGCGGATTCGTCAGCTCAGCGCCGAGGCGTATCAGAAGCTCGTCGAACTGGGTGTGCCTGCAGAGGACGCCCGGTTTCTCTTCCCGCAGGCGGTAACCACCAACCTCATCATGACAGTGAACCTGCGAGAGCTCATCCACATG
>CAKZNX010000357.1 GCA_937132045.1 uncultured bacterium | reverse complement strand
TGGCAGCGAAGGCGTCGCGCTGGTTGAGGCAGGTCGTGCCGGGTGTGCCGATTTCGGGTTCGGTCACCGTCGACTTTAGCCTTATCAACGGCGACATCGACGGAGATAACGAAGTGACACTGTTCGACTTTGGTGCGCTGGTAGCCGCGTTTGGCTCGATGCCCGGCGACAGCAACTGGAACCCCATCGCCGACCTCGACGGGGATGAGGAGGTGACGCTGTTCGACTTCGGTATTCTGGTGAAGAACTTCGGCGCGATTGGCGACGAGTAGTCTTTTCGTGCGGGGCAGGGGGTGGAGCCTGCCCTGCACCCGTCATAGCAGCTTGCCCGGTTCGGAGCGGTTTGCCCGGCAGTTACAGGGGAGTCTCTTTCGCCTGCTTCAGCCCAGCTGCACGTCTGTTGTCGGATCAGCCACCACAGCCATCTGGGGACAGAAACGGGCGGTCACCCTTACCCACCCACCTGAGGGCGTCAGCTCCTGCCGCTCGTCGCGATGGTTCACCACCGTAATTTTCTGACTGCTGAGGATTCGCAGAGGCACAGTGACGCCCTGCACCTCTGTCCAGAAGGCGATAACCCTCCTTCCATCCGCGCGGCGGAAAAGGTACACGCTGAGGTCGCGGTTGCCGAAGTTCCTCTGCCGAACGGGTATCGCGCCGTTCAGTGCCCACGCCGTCGCGCGGCATTCCGCCTGCGTCCAGTCGCGATAGGCGATACCGCTGTCGTCGTAGTTCCAATGCATGAGGAACACCTTCTCCATGCCCAGCCCCACACAGTGCCCCACCGCTTTCATGGGCGACAGCTGGGTGGCGCCCTCAGTGCGAATGTGGGTGGAGGTGCCGGGCGCCGCGCCTTCACAGGAGGCACCGGCTGCCTGCTCGGTGTTCCAGATGGGTTTGCGGATGCCTGCTCTCTGCATGGCTCGCTGGTAGTCTTCGATGGGACCTGAGTCTTGTGGTCTGCCGATGGGGTAGTGCACGGCAAGAACGTCAAACAGGTCGGGGCGCCTTACCAGTTTGGACAGTACATCACCGTAGCTGCCTGCAGGTAGCTGTCCCGCGTAGAGCTCGCCGGCGAGGATGACGGCGTTGGGTTGCACGGCGCGAATGGCGGAAGCCGTCCACTCCAGATAGGTCATGTATTCGTCGGCGTTGCCACGGAAGTAGCCGCCGCCGTCTGGCTCGTTTCCAATCTGCCAGTGGCGACAGCTCTGCCGGTAGCGGGCGACCACCTGTCGAACCACCGTCTGCCACTGCGTCCGATCACGCGGAGGCGTCAGGTTGATGCTGTTGTCCCAGTCGGAATGCGGTCCGTTCGGGTCGCTGGAGAGGTAGTCCGCCTGTCCCAGAAACTTCAGCACAGGTAGCACGCCAGCTCGGTACAGGGTCTGGATACCGGTCTCGAAGCCGCCGTAATCCCATTCGAAGCGTCCGTCGCGCGGGTTGATACGGCTCAGGGGAAGGTCCAGTTGCGCCAGTCCGAAACCCGACTGCTGGAGCAAGCGTGCATTCTGCGCCCATGCAGAGGCGGAACCAGTGGGAGAAACGATGGCTGCAAGCACTGCGCCGCCGCCAACCGGACGGCGACGTTCTTCAGTTTGCTGCATGGCAAGCACCTCCTCACGTCAAGAACTGGTAAATCGGAACATCCAGTAATTTCCCCACGACCGCCCAACCTGCCTGCGTCACGATGTCGCCGAGGGTAACGCCCACGAAAAAAGCCAGACTGCGCCGATAGCCCTTGCTTCCGCCGAAGCGCTGAACGAGCACCTTCGCCGTCCACGCTACCAGGAATGTGAGGAAAAAGGCGTTCATAGTGATGGTGTTCGCCATCACGTAGCCAACCGGGTGCAGAGGGAAGGCACTCAGGCGCATCCGCAGGTTAGCCAGCAACAGGGTGAAGGCCCCGCCGGCAGCTGCGGCCAGCATACCGCTTCTATCCCATTCCGCGCGAGTGCTGGCGAGTAGATGCATCTGCTGCATACCGTACTGCACCTTCCACATAGCGTATTCGTTGCTCTTTGCGGTTGCGGCTCCGAGCGAATAGAACTGGCTCAGACTGCACCACCATCCCAGCGCCAGCGCCGTGGCGGTGCCGATAGCCGTCCACATCAACACGGTGCGCCAGCGAAGCCCGACCGAGTCGGCGATTTTCAGACCCTCCATCAGGTAGGGCAGAGACTGGGCACGGATATCCACATGCACCAGGTCAAAATACCCACCTGCCACCAGCGCTCCCTCCGGCAGGCTTTGAGTGCCCAGCGCGGCGTTTGCCACACGGTGAGGCGTCCACGTCGCAGGGGCGAACGTCCATTGTCCGCCTGCCTCGGCGCGTATACGGGCACCGCTCAGCACGTATGCGACATAAACTCCGATAATCAACAGCGCAAAGAGGACGGGAATGCCGGTCAAGACCATCATGGTAACACAGAGCAAAGCGCACGTCAGCGCCAGAAGCCCCATCCAGCGCACCGCACGCAGTTCGTCGGGAGGTAACAGGCGGCGCAGGCTATGCCAGTGCCATCGTGCACCCCAGCCTATCATGAAGGCGAAGGCAATCCACGCGCCCGCTGCCTGTTCTTCCTTATAAGGAAAGCGTGCCGCTGCCGTATCGCCCACCTCCAGACCGAACGCCGACCCCACCACATACAGCAATCGCGTGACCAGCCAGAAAAACCAGCAGCTGAAGCTGATGTGGCTCGGCACGAAGTACGCCAGCCCGACCGCCATCGGATAGATGCCCAGTGGGAAGACGGGGAAGGCGTTCCAGGGCGGCGTTTGGAGAAAGGAGAGCGGCACATACTGCGCCTTCAGGCGGATAGCCGGGATTGCTGGATACCAGTCGTGCAAAACCAGCAGGCTCTGCAGGATGGCAGGGATGGCGAAACCCAGCCAGAACAGGGGACGGCGCAGAAGGTCGTCCTCCGGGTCGGTAAGCTGCAGGGGCAGGACGGTGATCGGGAAGGTCAGTCGTTCCTGCCGTATCCAGATGCGATGCATCACCGCTGCCAGCCCCATCCAGATGCCCGTTATCAGCATCAGGTAGAGGCTCCAGAAAGCGATAGGTGCAATCCACGCCAGCCATGGCACGCCGCTCTCTCCGCGATACAGCGACAGGATAGCGGCGGGGTCCTGCACGACGGGCAGGTGCTCAAGGAAAGGCAGGTAGCGGCTCCACTGCGGTTGCGTCTGGGAGAAATAGGGAAAGAAACCCATGCCCGGTATCAGGAAGCGCAGTCCGCCAAACCCGATGATGGGAATGGTGGCAGTCAGCACGATATAGCCCATCAGCAGCTCACGTCGGTCGAAGGGCAGCCACCTTCTGAGCAGACGCGCCAGCAGCAGATACAGTGCGGTAGGCATCATCAGCGAGTAACAGATGAGGTAGATACTGCGGGCAATCTCGCTGTCCGCCACCCACCACACCATGACTGCCTGTGTGAGCACAATCAGCACAGCCAGTTGTGGACGGATGCCCGCGATGCCGAAGCGTGTGTTCTGGTCCCGCGAAGCGAACGAGCCTCCCGTCTCGCGCAGGTCGGTGCCTTTGACATCGGCACTCTGCATATCCAAACCCATTAGCCACCTCTTCGTACCTGTCCTGCCCCGACCGCCAGGGATGGTACGGGGTTGGTTGGAACCGCTCCGCGACCGTGAGATGTCACTACGACCGGCTAGATTGCGCCCTCAGGTCGTCGCCCGGGAAGCTGGTCTCTCTGGCTTAGTTCTACCTTACCGATGTTTTCAGTGGGCGTGTCCAGCGAGACTGCCTCGGGAAGCGCCTGCACTGCTACCGCCCCCGGCGTGGGAGGCACACGCTTCGCTTCAAAGCGCAGGAGCAGCACATACTCTCCGTAGGGGAGAGGAGGCAGCTCGAACCGCCCCGTCGAATCGGTGGCGACTACCGCCGATACCACGCGCCAGTTGAATGGACGAACCTGCAAAACGCCCTGGTCGGCGGGACCCCTTCGCTGGGTGAAGGGCAGGGCAGTCTCCCGGCGCAATACGCCCACGCGTACCCCTTCCGCCGGACGTCCATTCCAGATGATGGTTCCGGAAATCTTACCCGTGCGGGCAGTTGGCTTGCGCAGTTCTTCGGGAATCTCGCCGCGTTTGTACCACTCCTGCGCCCTGCCTTCATCGCCGAAGCGAGCATACAGGTCTCCCATCGTCTGGCAGGCGCGCTGCGATTGTCGGTAGGGACGGGCGCGGCTACCCAGCCAGTCCAGGTATCGCTTCGCCTCGGGGGTGATCGCACAGCTGGACAGCGTTTCCACCATCAACTGCACAAACTGCAGGCGCGGGGCGCGTTCGATGCACAGACGGTCCACCTCCAGACTGCGCACCGGGTCCCAGTCGATGGAACGCACATCGTGGAGGTGCACGAAAAGTGTGCGCGCCAGCGTGGTCTGGTAATCTCGCCCCTGCAGATACTTTTCCACCTTGTAGGTCACACTGGGCTCGTTGGGGAAGCCGACGATAGTCTGGAAGGGAATACGTGCCACCCGGATGCCTCCGTCATTGGTCGGGATAAGTACGGTGTCGACTCCTGCGGGACCCAGAGGGATCTGCTCGCGCTCTGCCATCTGCGCCAGCGAGCGCCCGTAGTCCATACGTCCGATCACCACCCCGTAGAACAACCACACCCCCACGGACGTCACCGCGGCGAGGGGCACCATCGCTCCTGCCAGCGCACGGGTGCGTTCTGGATAACTTTGTGCCGGCGCGGTAACGGCTGTCCAAAGGCTACCCCAGCAGAACCCGCCTGCGGCGGCAATGCCCAGTGAGACGAACAGAAAGGTGGTCCAACCCTTCGGATTGAAGTCGGCTAAGCCCTGCGAAGCCGTCGGCGGTACGAAAACTGAGGGGAAGTCGAACATGAAGCGATAGAGTGCCGCGCCAAAGTCGAAGCTGGTAAACTGCAACGCCAGCGCGCCCGCAAACCCACAGGCGATTCCGCCCACCGTCAGCCGCAGGAGCGACCAACCCCCCGGCACGTTGCGTCCAGCCAGCCAGCGCCCAGCCAGTCCATCTGCAGAGAACCACAGTGCGGTGAAGAGACAGGATAGCCCGGCAAACAGCATCAGGGCGCGGAAGCCCTTCGCCTGCGGACTGATCAGCCAGAACAAGAGCGCCTCACATCCGAGCCATATCACCAGCAGTCCCGCGAGCCGGAGGGCGGTTTGTCGGTCGATGAGACGCAGATTCAGCAGAGGCAGCGCGGCGCGCAGGGCGATGAACACGAGCAGGGCGTATATCAGCGGCAGAACCGCCGAACGCACCACCGGCGCAGCAGAGCCGATGGCAGATATCCAGCGCACCATCACGGTTGTCCAAGCCAAACTGTCGGGCACTGGCAGCCCAGAGGCATCCAGCGAGCGCAGAACGGAGGGCAGTATGCGCAGCGTTTCATAGTGCACGCGAAGGAAAGACGGTATCATTCCGAGCAGAGCAAACCACAAACCGGTCATCCAGACCTGCCTCACCGTGAGCGGCTTGTGCATTCGTGAGCCTCCTGTGCTTTCTGAACAGTTAAGCCTGAAGCGCCGGCTGCAAAGACGCAATCAGTATAACCTCTTCAGGGAGGTCATGTCTACGGGAGGGATTTCGGCAGAAAGATTGTGCGCATAATCACCCAGGCTGTTGACTTTTTCTGAAGTCGGTATTACAATAATGGTAGCGACACTGCATGAACTCGCAAATACCGTGTGCTGCTGAAGGAGGGTACAGAAGATGGGTTTTCAGACGAGTCGGCGTGCTTTCACGCTGATCGAGTTGCTGGTGGTTATCGCGATTATCGCGATACTGGCTGCAATCCTGTTCCCCGTGTTTGCCCGTGCGCGGGAGAAGGCTCGTCAGACCAGCTGTCTGAGCAATCAGAAGCAAATGGCGCTGGCTGCGATGCAGTACTTGCAGGATTACGACGAGACCTTCCCGATGAGCGTGTACATGGCATTCCGCGGGAATATACCCTGTGCCTTCACGTTCCTCTCCGCCATCGAGCCGTACGTGAAAAACAAACAGGTGTACCAGTGTCCCTCTGAGCCGCGCGCTCTGGACATCGATGCGGCTTTCCGTCTGCTGGGGCTGCCCGGCGGGGAGTGCGGCGGCTTCACATGGGCGAGCTACAACTTCAACTACGCCGTGTTCGAGGATGGGAATAACAACAACCTGACGGGCGCGAACCACGCCGTAGTCAAGCTCGCAGAGATCCAGTACCCCGCGGAGACCACGCTGGCGTCTGACGGCAACCTTGCCGCGCGAAGCAACTGCGGGTTCAACCTGTTCGATTCGCCAGCGCAGGCGCGCCACAATGAGATCGCCAACGCCAGCTACGCCGACGGTCATGCCAAAACTTTCAAGGCGAAGGAGTCCGGCTGTGTGGGCATGAACGTGAACGGCAATGCGCTCAAGCAGTACTGCATCCAGCAGGGCGCGTACACTCGCTGGTGCAACCAGCAGCCAGCCCCGGACGTCTGCAGGGATGAGCTGTGGGGCGTAGCGGATCAGGACCAGTGGGGCTGGTGCGCTCGCGGATTGCGGTAGAGGGTGCCAGCGTAACCGGAGGGCGGGCATTTGCCCGCCCTCTTTCTGCTTCTACTCGTCGCCGATAGCTCCGAAGTTCGCCACGAGGATGCCGAAGTCAAAGAGGGTGACCTCCTCATCCCCGTCGAGGTCGGCGTCGGGATTCCAGTTGCTGTCGCCCGGCATCGAGCCAAACGCGGCAACCAGACCGCCGAAGTCGAACAGCGTCACCTCGTTGTCCCCGTCGATGTCGCCGTTGATGAGCGCCACATTCAGCCCACTCAAGCCCTCTTTGGGCACTGCCACATCGCGTACCACTACCTGCAACCAGTGGCTGGCTTTGAAGGCGAAGTCGTAGGTGCCGGGCGCCACATTCGGTAGAGTGAAGTTTCCGCTGGCGTCGAGCGCCACGCTGGTGGAGCGAACCAGCCGTCCACGCTGGTAGACCTTCACGTTCACAGGCACCTGCGATACCTTAGTGGGGTCGAAGTCGCCGAGCTGTACGTTGCCGGTCACCGGGCGCGGAGTGAACAGGATCATGCCCGGCTGGGTCAATCCGCCCGCGCCCGCCGCGACGAAGGTGCCGATGAACGCGCCGGTGGTACCGTGATAGCGCAGAACGGAGTTGCCGCCGTAGCTGGCGAGGTAGAAACGCCCATCCGGACCCCACTCGAACCCGTAGGCACCGACTACGCCGCCGCTACCCGCCGGAATGAACGCGCCCATCGATGCCCCGGTCGCGCCGTTGTACTTCATCACGCGGTGGAACAACCCGCCGGAGACGTACATGTGCCCATCGGGACCGAACCTCACGCCGATAGCCGGGTACAGGTTGACAAGGTCGGTCACGAAGGCGCCCATAAACGCGCCCGTCTGCCCGTTGTAGCGCATGACCTGAGACCGTTCCCATGTGGTCACGTAGAGATTGCCGTCGGGACCGAAGGTGAGAGACGCCGGCATGTCCAGTCCGCCACTTCCAGACGGCACGAAGGTGTCGATGAACGCGCCCGTGTAGGCATCGTATCGCAGGATGGAGTCGTTGCCGTAACTGGTCACGTACAGATAGCCGTCCCGGAACTCGAGGTCAGCCGGTCCGTCCAGCCCCCCATGCCTTGGCGGAATGAAAGCGTCGATGAACGCGCCGGTCGTTCCGTCGAAGCGCAGTACTGCGTGCTGGTCGTTGCTGCACACGTACAGATTGCCATCGGGTCCGTACTCCATTCCCTGCGGTTCGTCCAGTCCGCCGGTGCGCGCGGGCACGAAGTCCCCCAGGTAGGCGCCGGTGACCTCGCTGAAGCGCAGGATGCGGTCCCCATTAACGCTGCACACCAGCAGGTCCGCGAACACCGCAGGGGCTAGCAGGGCGAGTGCCGTCGCAATCGCCGTCAAGCGCATAACCACTTTCATTGCAATCCCTCCCTTTCGTGATGACAAACTGGAGTGTGGAGTGTACTACAATCTACAGTTTAAAGGGTTCGGACGAAAAAGTCAATAGGTTGCGAAACCCATACAGCAGGTTTTTCAGGGGTGACGGCGTATACCATCTTTAAGCTTTGATGATGGAGAACGACAGTGCACACCGATTTGCTCGACCTGCCTGACCTTCCGCAGACGGCTACACTGATGGAACAGTACTGGGCGTTTCGCGCTTCAAGGGCGCTGTTAGCCGCTCATCAGCTCGGTTTCTTCGAGGCACTGCGTGAGCCGGGCACCGCGGCGGATGTGGCATCACGTTGCCAAACCGACCCTGCTGTTACCGAGAAGCTGTTGACGGTGTGTTGTGCGCTGGAGGTGGTGGAGCGAGACGGCGACACCTTCAAATTGACGCCACTGGCGCGTGCCCTGTTGCTGAAGGACAGCCCGCGAACGATTACCGGCACCCTCAACCACGCCGAGAGCTTGTGGTGGTTCTGGACGGGTCTGCCCGAAGTCGTGCGGACGGGAAAACGGGAATCCGCCCCGTCGCCGCCGGAGCCGTTCGCCTCGCACCGCCACGAGCACTGGATCTGGGCAATGCACGGCATCGCAGCGAACGGAGTGGCGCAGTGGATTGCGCGGAACGTGGATCTCTCCGGAAGGAGCCGTCTGCTGGATGTGGCTGGAGGACCCGGCACCTACAGCATTGTGCTCTGCCAGCGTTTCCCATCCCTCACGGCGGTAGTCTGGGACCTTCCGGAGACGATCGCCATCGCACAGCAGGTGATCGAGCGGTTTGGCATGGCTGAGAGGATTGGCGTGCAGGCGGGCAACTGGGATACCGATGAGTTTGGCGAAGGCTACGATTGCCTGCTGATGTCCAATATCCTTCATGGCGCGGGTAGTCGTGCGGGGATGAAGCTGGCAAAGGCGAGGCGTGCACTGAGACCCGGTGGACTGCTCATCGTGCATGATTTCCTGATGAACGACGACCGCACCGGACCGCTGGGTGCGGCGCTCTTTAACCTGATGGTTGGTGCTTATACGGAGGGGGAGATGCTGTCGGTAATCCGCTCGGCGGGGTTTGTGGATGTGCAGCTGATCGCCAGCGACGATCGCCGCGGCGCTGGGCTGATTACCGCAGTGCAACTGGCGGAGGATTAGCGATGCGCGTGTTGATTGTGTGCGATATGGAAGGCATCACCGGCATCTCGGTTTGGGAGCAGGTGAACGGCGGTGCACCGCTGTATGAGGAGGGACGCCGCCTGTATACCGCCGACGTGAACGCCGTGGTGCGTGGTTGTAAACGGGCTGGAGCTCAGCAGGTCACGGTAATTGACTGGCATGGGGCAGGGGGCTTCTACTCGTTCAAGAGCCTGATTCCAGAGAAGCTGGAGCGCGGGGCACGTTATGTGCTGGGTGCGCCCTATCTGCGATACGTCGAGCCGCTGGAGCAGGGATGTGATGCCGCGCTGTTTGTGGGCTTTCATGCCATGGCGGGTACTCCCGATGGGGTGCTCAGTCACACGGTGTCTGCCGAGCAGTGGGTGAGTGCGGAGCTGAACGGACAGCCTGCAGGTGAAATCGCGCTGGTTGCGGCGCTGTGCGGAACCTGGAACGTGCCGGTGGTGTTCGTTTCGGGCGATGAGGCGGCGTGTCGTGAGGCGAGGGCTGTGCTGGGAGAAAGCCTTCACACGGCTGCTGTAAAGAAGGGACTCGGTCGGTTCGCCGCGGTGCACCTCGCGCCAGAGGACGCACACACCCTTCTGGAGGAAACTGCGTGTGCAGCGCTGACGAGCGGAACACTTCCGGAGCCGCTCTGCCCGTCGCCGGTGACGCTGAGGGTGCATCTGCACACGCCGGAAGCCGTACAGTCGTACGTGGGAAAGGTTGGAGTGGAGATCGAGGACTCTCGTACGGTGGCGGCGCTCGGCACGACCTTCTGGGAGCTGTGGGAACGCTTTGCCAGGCGATAAGTGAAAGCGAAATTGTGTGAAAATAATACAATTTCGCACGGAGATGCGGTATACTAAAATGTAGATTGAGATACATTCTGGAAGGTGCGAACGTATGGAACAAAATCTGGCGAAAGACTTCATGCAACGTATCGACGTTTTGTCTGCTCTGGACGCGCGGATTGCCCGTCGGCTGGAGGCAGAGTCGCAGGAGCGGTTTGTGCGTCGTCGCGACCCTGTTTTCGAGCCGGGCGACCCTGAAGACGAGGTTTACATCGTCAAAGAGGGCAGAGTGAGATTGTATCGGCAGTCACCCGCGGGCAAGGAGATTTCGCTGGCACTGTTTGACACGGGCGAGATGTTCGGTGAGATGGCGCTCTTCTTTCCTTCCCGACGGGTCAACATCGCTGAGGCGCACGAGGACACCGAGCTCTATGTGGTGTCGGTGGCGACCTTCCAGCGCTGGATGCAGGAAGACGACGACATTAAACAGCTGGTGCTGTTCATCATGGCGGACAGACGGCGCGCCATGGAGCAGAAAGCGGCGGAGCTGGTATCGCTGGAAGTGCCTCAGCGCATGGCAAAGACCATCCTGTGGCTGTTCGACCGCTACCGCACGGATATCATCGCAGGAAAGGTCGCGCTGAACATCCGTCTAACGCATCACGAGATCGCGAGCCTGTCAGGTACGACGCGCGAGACGGCTACCCTCGTTCTGAACCGCTTCCGCCGCGATGGCTACATCGACTTCTTCGGGCGTCGCATGTTGTTGCTGAACGAGCCGGAGCTTGTGCGCATCGCGACCACTTACGAATAAGGCGCGGGTTGTGGCGTTGTTCGGGCAGCGCGGTGCCCGTGCGACGTGCGCGAGCGACAAGGCAATCCCCTGCGTATCCCGGCGCATCGCAGTGGAGGGGATTGCTTCGCTTCCGCTTCACGCGACTTACGGAAACAGGGGTGCCAGCTCCAGCCCGCGCGACTCTGTCAAGCCGAACATCAGGTTCATGTTCTGAACCGCCTGCCCCGCCGCCCCCTTCACCAGATTGTCTAT
>CAKZNX010000356.1 GCA_937132045.1 uncultured bacterium | reverse complement strand
AGAGAGCTTCTGAGCCGACGCCTTCTGGTGAACCTGTTCGGGAGTATGGAAGAACTTGCAGAACAATGGGAGGCGAGGCTAAACCGGGCCCGATCGTCGGCAACGATAGAGCAGTACCGCACAAAGGAACATGTCAGACGAACGCGCCTGGAGGGGCATCTGGAAGACGCGCTAACATGGAGCCTGCAGCTTCTGAACGAGCATCCCGACTGGGAGCGTGTGGCAATGGAGGCGTTCGAGACAGCACTGGTATCCGGTGATGCGGAAAAGGGACTGCAGGTGATTCCCTATCTTCTCGCAACGGCTCGTGAAGATTGCTATCAAAACTGGCTAAGGCTCTCACAGGCTTTGTTATTAGATATCACAGGACAAAGAGACGCAGCAGTCCACATCTACAAGCAGGTGAGCTCGCAGGGGACGACACCGCAATTACGCACCATCGCGAATCGGTGCCTGCGTCAACGCCCCACACCCTGGCAGGCATGGCGCCGTATCCGATATGAGTTGTTCTAAAGGTATGCGCAGTACATCTGTGTTTCAGGAGTGCTGAAAGGGGCTCTTTCATGCGGGACAAGGTATTGCGAAATATATGACCCACGGTTTGATGGCAGCGACTCCAATTTCGTCCACTACTGATGACTGAAGGAGGGAGCTTGCAAATGGTCTCAAGATACCATCTGGACAACCGGCCTCGTCGCCGGTTGTATGCTGGGCTGCTAACCATTACTGTGCTACCGTTTCTCGTGCTGCCGCTGGTTTCCCAGGTCGCAAAAGGCGTCGAGCCTGTAGCGCAACAGGGCTGCGAAGCCATCCTCTCGCAGGACAAAACCGTCTTCATGGCACTGTTTGCACCACAGCACCGGGGCGATGCCGAAGGGTTCTGGAGCGTTTTGGAGGGACTTCAGTCGGAGCTGACCAAGGTGAAATCGTGCGAACTGGAAGGGTCGGGCATTAGGGTCGCCCGTAACGGATCAGGAGCAACTCTCACAGTGCGCCTTCGCGCACAGCCAGGTACAGTTGATATCCACTTTTTGCTTGTACGCGCGCGGCAAGGTTGGTCATTGCGACAAGCGGAGGTGTCCTATCCGTGACCGGTATTGGCGTGCCTTGTTATCTGGGTCCGTACTTCCCACAAAGTACGGACGTGTGCCCTGAACCCAGGGCGATGCATGGTCACGCCTTTCGTGCCGCCGCTGAAACTATTCCCTGTGAACCTGTGGTATAATAGTGATAGACAACCGATTTTCAGGGCGATGGAGGTCCGCCCGCCCTTTACCTGAAAGGGCGAACCGCCAACGGAGGCTAATGGCTCCTGTTCGTTTGAGCAGTGAGCCATTTTTGCGTTTATAGAGGTGTCAACGACATGCACTTGCCAGAGATAGCACTGGAAGAAGCGTTGCAGAATGGGCAATGCGCTCTATGCTGGCTGGCACACAGGCAAGTCCTGAGGCGGGTAGATACCCTGCTGAACGAACACGTTACCGACCCGCAGTGGCGACAGGCACTGCGCGAAGGACACGGGTTCTGCGCCCACCACGCCCATATCGTGCTGTCGCGTGCCAATGTGCTCTCTCTGGCACTCATTGCCGAAGACCTGCTGTCCAGCATACCGATTGCCTCGCCCTCAAAGCGTTCCGCAGCAACCTGCCGCTGTCAGCTCTGCGAAGCTCGGGCTCACGACACCCTGCGGTCGGCGAAACTACTGGCGCAGCTGCTGAACGATGAGCAATGGCGCACTCGCTACGAAGCGAGCGAGGGATTGTGCCTTCCGCATCTACGGCAGGTCTTGCAGGTTTCTACAGGCGGGGTGCATGCCTGGCTGGTTGCCAGCGAGACACACCGCTGGAATACCCTGCGCCGCCATCTGCAGGAAGTCATCCGCAAGCACGACTATCGCTTCCAGCATGAACCCTGGGGCGAAGAGACCAGCAGCTGGAGGCGCGCGTTCCAAAAGCTATTCGGCGTGTTCGCCGAGGAGGTGCCCGATGAACGATAGCCACCGCAGGCATCTGTTCGCACTGCTGGTGCAGCTGGAAGACACCGTCAGCCGAATCACGCAGGCGGGATGGATGGGCATCTCGCCGTCGGGAGGTGGACAGCGGCTTACTCCCCTGCCCCCCTCGCAATGGCGGATGCTTCAGGAGGCGCTGGAAAGACTTGTGAACGGTTACCACGATGCGCTTCAGAGGCTGGTGCCCGAACTGTCCCAGCAACACGACCAGCCAGAGCCCATCGAGACCACCTACTACTGGCTGCGCGTTCTGCTGGGCAGTCTGCACGATGCCATCCTGCCCGAGCTCGACGCCGAGCGCTTCGTGCAACGTTACGGGGAGCTGACCCTGCAGGAGCGCGAGTCGTTGCGCCGACTGCAGCACACCATCGAGCGCGAGCTGAAACACGTGCAGGACATCGCACAGATGCAGTTCCTGCCAAAGCGATAAGGAGGATTTGAGGGAAGAAATGAACGACTGGTGGACAGCGTTTATCTGGGTAGCCCTGGCGCTGGGCGCATCTATCGTGTCCGTCCGGCTGGCATTGAGCGTCGCACTGGCAGAAATCCTGTTCGGCGTGCTGGGCGGCAACCTCCTGCACATCCAGCCCAACGAATGGATTAACTTCCTGGCGGGTCTGGGTGGGGTACTGCTCACCTTTCTGGCGGGGGCGGAGATCGAGCCGGAAGCGATGCGACAGCACTGGGAGGCGGCGTTAACCATTGGCTTCGTCTCCTTTCTGGCGCCTTTCCTGGGCGCGATGGCTTACGCATACTACATCGCAGGCTGGAATGCCAACGCGGCGAAGATTGCAGGCGTTGCCCTGTCAACCACATCGGTCGCGGTGGTCTACGCGGTGATGATCGAGACCGGCATGAACCGCACGTCGCTGGGAAAGCTGATCCTTGCCGCCTGCTTTGTGACCGACCTGGGCACCGTGGTGGCGCTGGGTCTCCTCTTCGCCCATACCAACGCCTGGCTTCTGGTGTTCGTCACGGTGCTGGCGGTCACGCTGGTGCTGGCACCCAGACTCACGGGATGGTTCTTCCGCGCGGTGAACACCCACACGAGTGAACCGCACATCAAGTTCATCCTGTTGCTCCTGATGATGCTGGGCGCGCTGGCAGTGAAGGCGAACAGCGAGGCGGTATTGGGTGCCTATCTGCTTGGACTGGTGCTCGCTGGCACCATGGCGCGGCACCGCGACTTCATGCATCGCATCCGCACGATGACTTTCACCCTGCTCACACCGTTCTATTTCCTGAAGGCAGGCTCGTACATCTCGCTGGCGACGCTATGGAGCGCTATGGGACTCATCGGTGTGCTGCTGGGCGTGAAAATGGTCACCAAGGTCGTCGGGTGCTACCCGCTGTGCAGGGCATTCCGCCTGCCAAAGCGCGAGTCCGTCTACACCACCCTGCTGATGAGCACAGGACTGACCTTCGGCACCATCTCGGCGATGTTTGGTCTAAACAACGGATACATCACGCAGGCGCAATACTCGGTGCTGGTAACGGTGGTGATTGGCAGCGCCCTGGTTCCTACCATCATCGCGCAGACCTTCTTCAAACCATTGGTGGAGAAAGAACCTGCAAGGGCACCTGTGCCTGCCCATCATGAGACGAGTCTGGCATACAAGGAGAGATAACGATGTATGCGCGCATTCTGGTTGGTTTTGACGGCTCGGAGGGGGCAGAGCGCGCCCTCAATGCGGCGCTGGCGCTGGCGAAAGCGCTGGAGGCAGACCTGCACGTGATTATGGTAGAGGAAGACCTGCCCAAATACGCCGCGACCATCGGCGAATACGATGAGGTGAAGCAACAGCGCGACGCCTACTTCGCGCAGCTGGAAAAGCAGGTGCACCTCGCTGCGCAATTGGCGGATGTTCCGGTGCAAACGCATGTGGTGACCGGTCATGAGGTATGGTCTATCGTGGATTTTGTCAAGCACCACCACGTGGACCTGGTGGTCATCGGGCATCAGGGGCATTCCACTCTGCACGAGCGGGTGTTCGGCAGCACCGCCTCCTCCATCGTCACGCATGTGCCGTGTCACGTGCTGGTGGTGAAGTAGACCCTCTGTCCTTTCCGTCGCGTACGGAGGTGTGCAACATGCTGACAGCCTTTGCAACAGCATGGCAACAGGTGACGGATGCACTGGAAACGCTGAGCCGGCTGGCGCAGGCGCACGCTGTGGCTTCCGATGCCCTGTACCGCCTGTCCGAAAACCGCTTCAAGAGGTCTTTTTGCCGGAACCCGTGCTGCAGGATGGACTGCGCCTGGAGGATACTCCGGGCGTTGGCTCGGTGTATGAGCATAACACGAGGGTCGCGCAGGAGTTCCTGCCGCACGCAGACGCCGCGGTGTTCCTGGTGGCAGCCGATCCGCCCAGCAGTAAGAGCGAGCGCGAATTCCTGCGCACGGTGCGCGAGTATGCGGTGAAGCTGTTTGTGGTGCAGAACAAGATCGACAACCTGACCGACGAGCTGGCTCAGTCCCTGCGCTTCACCCGGGCAGTGGTGGAAGCGGAGCTGGGCAGGGATTCTCTGCGCATCTACCCCGTTTCCGCTTGGCAGGCGCTGACCGCCAAACGACGAGCAGACGAGAAACTACTGGAGGAGAGCGGACTGCCTGCGTACGAGCGCGGACTGGACCGGTTTCTTACCCACGAGCGGGGCAACGTGGCTTTGCTCTCGGCAATCCAGTCTGCGATGCTCACCGCCAATGCCCTCCGCGCCAGCATCGACCTGGAGTCCCGCGCCGAGCAGATGCCGCTGGAGGAGATGGAACAACGCCTCCAAGAGTTCCAGAGACGGCTGGCGGTTTTACGCCAACAGCGTGAACAGCAGCTGTTCATGGTACGCAAACTGGTGCACCAGCAAACACTCCAGCAGCTCGATGCCGACCTCGCAGCGATGCCGACCGCGAATCACCAGCCGCTTTACCAGCAGCTGTCCACTGTCTGCCAGCAGAACGCCTCCTACCCGCTGAAGCTGATCGCGGACCTGAATCTGCTGATGCCACAGTGGATCGAGCAAACCATTACCGCGTGGCAGTCGGAAGAGCTCGAGCGCATCTCGCAGTTGCCGGGCGAACGCCTGCGCCCCTTCACCGACGAGGGCAACGGCTTCATCGAACAGGTTCAACGCCTGTCGGAAGACATCTGCGAGGTGCGCTGGCAGACGCTGGTTCAGGAGAGCACGCTGGCAGACTGGAGCCGGTTCTACGTGCGCGTCTGGCGATGCAGGCGAAAGCGGAAGGCGAAGCTGCCAACTCGACAGTTCTTTACCCGTCTGGAACAGCATCGGCGCACCATCGAGCGGCTGGCAAAGGAGCTCCGCATGGTCGCGGGGAACATCACGTCAGAGCACAGCCTGCGCGAGGAAACACACGCCTCATGAAAAACGCCTCGAGGTCGCTGACCTTTGTTGTTCTGCTGGGGCTTGTCAGCCTGCTGGCAGACATGACCTACGAAGGCGCACGCAGTATCACCGGTCCGTTTCTCGCCACACTGGGCGCCAGTGGGGCGGTCGTCGGCTTCGTGGCAGGCATGGGCGAGCTGGTGGGCTATGTGCTGCGGCTCGTCTCCGGTTACATCAGCGACCGCACGCGCCGCTATTGGCTTCTCACCTTCACAGGCTACACCGTGAACCTGCTGGCGGTGCCTCTGCTGGCGCTCACAGGACACTGGCTCGCCGCATCCACGCTGATTGTGCTCGAGCGACTGGGCAAAGCCATTCGCACGCCTGCCCGCGACGCCATGCTCTCGCACGCCACCAGGCAGATGGGACACGGCTGGGGGTTCGGCTTGCACGAAGCGATGGACCAGGTGGGTGCAGTTGCCGGACCGCTGATTGTGTTCGCCACCCTGTCGTTGCGCAACGACTATCGCACCGCCTTTGCCGTTTTGATGGCTCCCGCCCTGCTTGCGCTCCTGACGCTGAGCATCGCCCGTTACCAGTTTCCGCGCCCTCAGGACCTGGAACCCAGAACGGTGGCTTTACATACGCACGGTTTCAGTACGACCTACTGGCTGTATCTGGGTGCGGTGGGACTGGTAGCAGCCGGCTACGCCGACTTCCCGCTGATGGCATACCACTTCGGCAAGACGGAGGTGGTATCGCCCAGCCATATCGCGCTCTTCTACGCGCTGGCGATGGGGGTGGATGCCGTTGGGGCGCTGGTGCTGGGACGTTTGTTCGACCGGATCGGTTTCCATACCCTTACGCTGGCGGCGGTGCTCTCTGCGGGGTTCGCGCCACTGGCGTTTCTCGGTGGGTTCTGGGGCGCCGTGGCGGGAGTCACCTTGTGGGGTGTCGGCATGAGCGCACAGGAATCGGTGATGCGGGCGACGGTAGCCAAACTGGTTCCCGCCGAGCGTCGCGGCACTGGATTCGGCGTGTTCCATACGGGCTACGGGCTGGCATGGTTCGCGGGCAGCGCCCTGATGGGGTGGCTGTACGACCGCTCGGTGATGGCGCTGGTGGTGTTCTCAGTGGTCGCGCAGCTGCTGGCAATGGTGCTGTTTGTATGGCTGGCGCGGGCACACAACCGCCGGCTACATTCGTGATCTCTTCGACAGCTGGCGAATGCGCAGAACGGCTTCGGGAACCACCATCTGAAGCGCTGGCGACAGCGCATCTGCGTGAGCAAAGTGCACACTGCGCGCCGTCAGGAGATAGACACGCTCGGGCACGGCGCCATACAATGCCTTCGTCAGCGCCAGCAGAGCCGAAGGCGTGAGGTTGTGTACGGATGCCGAAGGAGGGCGTTCGTCAAGGGGTATCTCTTCACACTCCAGCAGACCCACCGGTTCACCCAGGCGCACATCCACAAATATCGCCACGCGGACCCGGCTCAGCGGCTCCGCCAGCTCTGGCGTGAGCTGCTGACAGGCAACGACCTCGGCACCGGATGGTTCTCCATTCGCCAGCAACTGCTCGGCAACACGCCAGCCGAAGCCGTCGTCCTGCCGAAGAGGGTTGCCGAAGCCAATGACCAGTGAAGGTGCGGAAGCCCCCTTCCCCGAGGGGGAAGGGGGCGCCGATTCGGGGGCAACCTGTTGGGTTGCCGAGTGCTCCACGTCAGCGTCGTGCCTCATCCAGCACCCTGCCATCGTGCGACAACAACTGCACATGCAAGGGCATCTGCCCCACAGCATGGGTAGAGCAGCTCAGGCAGGGGTCAAAGCAGCGGATCACTGCCTCCACACGGTTCAGCATTCCCTCCTGGATCTGCTCGCCCTTTACAAAATGCTTCGCTGCCTGCAGGATGCCTCTGTTCATCGCCAGATTGTTGTGACCGGTCGCGATAATCAGGTTCGCCCACGTGACCAGGCCGTCTTTGTCGATGCGGTAGTGATGGATGAGCGTGCCACGTGGCGCCTCGGCGACACCGATTCCCTCGGTGCGGTTCGGTCCCGCCACAGCCTGCACGTTCGTGCTGAGGATATCCGGCTCGTTCAGCAGCTGCTGGATGCGCTCCAGACCGTACAGGATCTCAATCAGGCGCGCATAGTGATAGTGGAAGGAGCTCAGCACGGCGCCGCGTTCCAGCGTGCGAAACTCTGCCCACGCTTCGTCGGCGAGGGGCGTGCCACAGCGCGACGCCAGGTTCAGCCTCGCCAGCGGACCCACCCGGTAGATGCCCTCCGGGTAACCGATGGGTTTGTAATACGGGAACTTGAGGTAGGTCCACGGCTCCACTGCCTCGCCGATAAAGTCCTGGTAGTCGTCGGGGTTGATCCTATCGGCGATGACGTTTCCGGCGGAGTCCACCACGCGAAGCACGCCGTCGTAGTGCTCCAGCGCGCCCGTTTCGGTCACCAGCCCGAGGAAGAGCGTCGGGAAGTTGGCGAAGGTCTGTATCTCTTCGCTAAACTGGTGGAGCACGCCCCTGAACCACTGCAAGGCACGCTGGGTGATGTCGATGGCCTCGGGAATGCCTGCCAGCATTTGCTCGCGCTTGTCGGCGCTGAGCGGCTGAGCTACCCCACCAGGCACCACCCACGAGGGATGGATGCGTTTGCCGGCGAGCCACTCGATAATCTGCTGACCGAATTGGCGCAAGCGAATGCCGTCACGCGCCAGCTGGGGGTTTGCCTGAATGACGCCCACAATGTTGCGCGCGGCGGGGTCTGCGTCCATGCCCAGCAGAAAGTCCGGCGAAGAGAGGTGGAAGAAGCTGAGCGCATGCGACTGCACCAGCTGCGCCAGGTTGAAGATACGGCGCAGTTTCTCCGCCGTTTCGGGGATGCGCACCGCCAGCAGAGCGTCACACGCCTTCGCCGAGGCAATGAGGTGGCTGACAGGGCAGATTCCGCAGATTCGAGCGGTGAGCGCGGGCATCTCGCCGAAACGACGCCCTTCGCACAGCTTCTCGAAACCGCGGAACTGCGTGATGTGCAGCCGCGCATCGCGCACGATGCCCTGGTCATCCAGCTGGATGGTAATCTTGGCGTGCCCCTCGATGCGCGTGATCGGATCTATCGCAATCTGTTGCGTCATGTTGCCACCTCCTTAAGCTCCAAAGCGCGTCAGCTTCGCCATATCGGGCATTCTGCCCGCCAGCAGTTCGCTGAGCGCCAGATAGATGGTTTCCGCCGACGGAGGACATCCCGGGATGAACACATCCACCTTCACCACCTCGTGCACCGGGCGCACCCGCTCGCACAGAGCCGGGATTACCTCTCGCGGAACCTGTGGATACAGCGTCACATTCTCCAGGTACGCCCTCTGCAGCACCGCGTTTGCACCGAATGGATTGCGCATGGAGGGCACATTGCCGGTTACGGCGCAGTCGCCGAAGGCAACCAGCGTTCTGGTGCGCTCCCGCACCATAAGGATCTTGTGCAGGTCTTCCTCGCTGCTTACCGCACCTTCCACCAGAGTGATGTCCACATCCGGTGGAAACTCCTTCAGGTCCACCAGCGGACTGTATACTAAATCCGCCTGCTGGAACAGTTCGATCAGGCGTTCGTCCATGTCCAGAAACGACATGTGACAGCCCGAACAGCCGTCCAGCCAGACGGTCGCTATGCGTTTCGTGCTCATCGCCTTTCCTCCCGCATCATGGTGAGATAAGGCAGGAACTGCCGTTTCTTCAGCCGGTCTGCCACCGGTTTACCCTTCTCGAACAGCGCACCCGTAGGACAGACGTTCACACACTTGCCGCAACTGGTGCACGTTTCCGAATCGCCCCATGGCTCGCTCAGGTCGGTGATGACCCGGCTGTCGATACCACGTCCCATCACATCCCAGGTGTGTGCTCCCTCGATCTCGTCGCACACTCGCACACAGCGCGTACACAGAATGCATCGGTTATGGTCCACCACGAAGCGCTCATGGCTGGCGTCCACAGGCAGACGCGGGAAGCGGTAAGGCACGCCCACATGCGTCATGCCCAGGGTCTGCGCCAGACTCTGCAGTTCGCAGTGCCCGTTGACCACACACACCGAGCAGATGTGGTTTCGCTCCGAGAAGAGCAGTTCGAGGGTCATCCGGCGATACTTCTGCAATCGTTCCGACTGCGTATATACCTCCATGCCCTCCTCGACGCGTGTGACACAGGCGGGAAGCAGGCGCGAGACACCTTTTACCTCCACCAGACACAGACGGCACGCGCCGATGGAGGTCAGCCCGTCCAGATGGCACAGCGTGGGAATGAAGATGCCGTTCTGGCGGGCGACTTCCAGAATGGTTTCGTCCTCGCGACCGCTCACGTCCCGGTCGTCTATCTTCAGCGTTTTGACGCGAACTGGCTGGTTCATCAATGTCCCTCCCTCACAGGCATCTGACACACCCCTGCCGGGCACCGCTTCTCCACGATGTGCGCGATGTATTCATCGCGGAAGTACTGCAGCGTGCTCAGCACGGGGTTTGGAGCGGTCTGCCCAAGCCCGCACAGGCTAGTGTACTTCACCATGTCGCACAGCTCCTCCAGCAGGGCGAGCTCGCTCATGGTGGCTTCGCCGGAGGTGATGCGCTGAAGAATGCCGTACATCTGCGCTGTGCCCACACGGCACGGCACACACTTGCCGCAGGACTCGGTCATGCAGAAGTCCATGAAGAACTTCGCCACGTCCACCATGCAGGAGGTCTCGTCCATGACGATCATCCCGCCGGAACCCATGATGGAACCCACTACCGCCAGCGACTCGTAGTCCACCGGCATGTCCATATACTGCTCCGGGATGCATCCGCCAGATGGTCCGCCCGTCTGCACTGCCTTGAACTTTCGTCCGCCCGGGATGCCCCCGCCGATGTCGAAGATAATCTCGCGCAGGGTGATGCCCATCGGCACCTCAATCAGACCGGTGTTTTTCACCGCACCTGCCAGCGCAAACACCTTGGTGCCCTTGCTTTTCTCGGTGCCGATGCTGGCGTACCAGTCACCGCCGTTACGAATAATCGGGGCAACGTTGGCGAAGGTCTCCACGTTGTTGATCAGCGTGGGATAGCCCCACAGTCCGTACTCCGCCGGATAGGGTGGACGCGGTCGCGGTTGACCGCGCTTGCCCTCGATCGAGGCGATCAGCGCCGTTTCCTCTCCACACACGAAGGCGCCCGCACCGAGGCGAATGTCCACATGGAAGCTGAACGTAGTGCCGCAGATATTGTTCCCCAGCAGTCCCAGCCTCTCCGCCTGTCGGATGGCGGTGCGCAACCGCTTGACTGCCAGCGGATACTCGGCGCGCACGTACAGGTAGCCCTGACTGGCTCCGACGGCGTATGCCGCTATCGCCATACCTTCCAGCACGCGGTGGGGGTCGCTCTCCAGCACACTGCGGTCCATGAAGGCGCCGGGGTCGCCCTCATCTGCGTTACAGATGACGAATTTGCGCGTTCCTCCCGCCTTGGCAACAGTGCTCCACTTTAGACCGGTGGGGTATCCGGCTCCACCACGTCCACGCAGTCCACTACGGGTAATTTCGTCGATCACTTCCTGCGGGGACATGTCCTCCAGCACGCGAGCCAGCGCAGTGTAGCCATCGCGTGCGATGTAGTCTTCTATCTTCTCGGGATCGATAATCCCGCTGTTTTCCAGCACGATCTTATACTGTTTGGTGAAGAAGGGGGTTTCGGTCGGGCAGGTGAGCCGCTCGATAGGCTGTTGCCCGAGATGCTCCACAATCTCGGCGGCGTCGGTGGAAGTGACGTGCTGGTAGGTTACCCCGTCCGGCTCCACTGCCACCAGCGGACCCGCCGAGCACAGCCCCATACAGCCAACGCCTTTCACCTCGCACTCAGGCGCGATGCCGCGCGCGGCGAGTTCGTTCTCCAGCGCCTGCTTCACCTGGTCGCTGTTGCTGGACAGACAGGCAGCTGCTACACACACGCAGATGCGGTGTTTGGGCTCGGGGCGCTCCGCTTCGCCCTGCGATACCAGTCTCTTCAGTTCCTCAGGCGTCATTGCTCGTCCACCTCCTAGTACGCTCGAGCGCCTCTTCTGGTGTTACCTTACCGGCTACCTCTCCGTCGAAAACCACCGCCGGTGCCAGCCCACACGCACCGATACAGCGGGCGGTTAGCAGGGAGAGTTTGCCGTCTGCGGTGGTTTCGCCGGGCTGAACCTGGTACTCTTTGCTGATAGCAGACACGATGTTCGGAGCGCCTTTGATGTAACAGGCGGTACCCATGCACACCACACAGGTGTGCTCGCCCTGAGGCTTGAGGGTGAAGAAGTGGTAGAAGGTGGCGGCACCGTACACTTTGCTCAAAGGCACTCGCAATGCTCGTGCGACGTATCGTAACGACTCCGTCTCCAGATAGCCAAAGGTCTGCTGGACGGAGTGCAGGGTCTCGATCAACGCATGGGGGTCGTAGCCATGCCGACGCATCGTGGCTTCCACAATGCGCCAGCGTTTGTCATCCGAAGGCGGGGACGGTTTCGTGAAATGCATTTTACACGCTTCCTCCGTCTGTACTCAGGTGTCGGTTGCTAGGGGTGCTGGGGAAAGGCGCAAAAACATTCCCCTGGGGGTTTTGGAACATCTATGTTCAGCGGCACCATCGCCGCGCCACTTTTCCCTCGCGCATCCCCTGATGAGCACCCTGTGCTATCACTGGCTAAACGAGATTGCACTGAGGTGCTCATTTCTCACTATTTTGATATACTACATTCACCGGTTGTAGTATACCACAGGGGCGAGGCATTCTGCAAGGTTGTACGGATTACCTTCGCTGGCGTCAGTTTCCAGCCTCCGCCAACTCCAATTTCTACTTCAATCGCAAAGGTTCCCCCTTCTCCACGCCAAATCGCGCCGCGAGAGGCGGTCCATCGAACGGTAGCAGAGCCACATCTCCATCCCCGCGCGGAGAGCCGCGTTCTGCAACGCGCCACCCGTGGTCGTCGTTGCCGTCTTCACCGAAGCTATAGAGGAAGAAGTCAGCATCTCCCGCCCGATACCATAGCGCGCCGCCGGTGAAGGGGTCTTTTGCCAGGTCGGCGACGCCAGCTTCGCTGAGCGAGAGAGGATACGCGCCCCGCCGCAGGCGGTATGTACGCACACCCGCTGCACAGGCAAGCAGACGGATACGCACTTCGGTGTACGCGGCTGAACGAGGCAGACCGGGAGATATTCCGAGCAGTATTCGCCCGATGGGGTGCTCAATGTCTTGAAGCGCAGTCTGCTGAGATACCGGTTTCGACCACTCCTTCTGCAGGCGGTGGAAGTATGCCTCACCCTCGCGGGCGGCACGACGCAGGTTGAACAGTCGGGGGTTCCAGCGCCTGATTGCGCCATGCTCCGCTGCCAGCCGCAGCGCCGAGAGATTGCCCGCATACAGGTCGTGCAGGCTGGACAGGTAGTAGCCACGCTCGGCGGAGATGACCTGAGATAGCGGTACGCGTCGCCTCTCCCACTCGCGCACGACCTCAACCAGTTTGTCGCAGATCTCGGCTGACAGGTGGGGCAGCGCCTGGCTCATCTGCTGGTTGACCACCGATTGCATGGCTATGGCTGTGAAGTAGTGAACGCTCGATCCCTGATTGCGAATCTGCTCGGACAGCAGGAGCACCGTGCGGTAGTTGTCGATGGCGCGGACGTAGTCCCGTTCCTGCACGGCAACGGCGATGTCCAGCGCCTCACAACCCGCCCAGCGTCGGAACTCCGCCAGTTCGGGGAACGTCCAGCCCGGCGTGTAGTCCACAATCACCACACAGGGCTTGGAGAGGTGCTGGCGGTACTCCTGCCGGATGGGCTTCACCTTCTGGAGCAAGTAGCGAACCCACTCCGGCTGCTCGAGGTTAATCTGCGCTCGGGTGGCGAAGATGAGACGCTCGGCGAAAGTCGTCCACGGATCGCTGCGGAAAACCTGAGAGGAGTATACCGCCAGCGAGCGGTACACCTCGTAGGCGTTATCGGCGGGTTCGGGCGGGCGCTGAGGGCGCGGGATATCGATGGGCGCCATCCACCATCGCGCGAACAGCGCTGCAGCCACCACCAGCCCGGATAGGACCACCAGGCAACCGAACTTCCAGCGCCTTGTAATAGCCACCTGTGCCTCACCTCACAGACCTCGGCAGCCGAACGACGAACTCCCTGCCCTCCAGCGCAAAGTCTGGTTCCTGACCGACGTGCTGATCCATCAGCCGGATCATGCGGGCAATACCGCTTCCTGCATCAGTTACCTGCCC
>CAKZNX010000355.1 GCA_937132045.1 uncultured bacterium | reverse complement strand
TTGCGTCTCCGTCTGCCCGACACGGCGTTCGGCGTCGCGGTGGACGACGTGCTTACGAGCCGAACGGTATACGTCGCTCATGCCGGCTTGATGGTCTCCCGCGACCCCAGCCTGACGATAGACCAGCACAAACAGAAAAACGGCAGACGCCGCACGGTGCTGGAGCGCGTGCGCAACCTGCCTGAACAGACCTTCGAGCAGGCGATGGCGAAGACGCACCACAAGGTGCAGAACAACGGACCTATCCTGCTGTCGCTGGCGTGCGACAACCGCAAGTTCATCGTGGAACGCGAAGGCGTCATCCGCTACGGTGAACAGCAGATTCAGCCCCTGTTCGCCGATGGACGGGCGCAGTGGTCCGCGAGGCACCTGCACGGAGGGTGGCTCCCCGTGCCGGTGATAACCTGGCAGGACGGCGAGGTGCAGTATCGGCAGACCACCTTCGTTGCCCCGCTGGACAACCAGCCTCTTCCCGACACGAATGGATGGCTGTACGACCGCACTGCCTGTATCGCCCTCATCGAAGCGGAGAATACCGGAGAGCACCCTGCTGATGGGCGAGTGGGGCTGGTGGTGAATCCGGCAGGAGAGGTAACCCCCACACCGGACGGATACCAGATCGCGCACGATGGCAAAGTGACCGCCGTTGTGCACTGGCGTCTCGCCGGATGGACGGAAAGCACACAGCAGGGAGCACTGAGCCTTGCCGCCAGCCTGCCACCGCGTGGACGCAGGGAGCTGGTGCTCATCCTGCCCGCGTGGGACACCCCCAGTGGCGTACCCGCCATAGACGTTGCTCAGGCGCTGGCTCGTACCGAGCGATACTGGCAG
The DNA here is from genome assembly GCA_937132045.1 of uncultured bacterium. Classification (GTDB taxonomy): domain Bacteria; phylum Armatimonadota; class HRBIN16; order HRBIN16; family HRBIN16; genus HRBIN16. The sequence continues at coordinate 7,096 of CAKZNX010000355.1, read as the reverse complement.
AATGTGCTAAGCGATGCTGCACAGATAGAGATACCGCACTCGGCTGTGCTGAACGTCATCCGCGCGTCGCAGGTGCACTGTCTGCTTGCCGCCCGCAACGAGGAGAACGGCAGGCGCGTCGCTGCATGGATCGCGGCGATGGCTTACGGACCGCTGGAAAGCGAAGCACACGCGGTCATTCGCGGGATGCTGATGCTGGGACACCGGGAGTTCGCAAAGCGAGCGCTGGACTACTTCGTGCACCGCTATCACCCTGCAGGCTACCTCACCACTGGATATACGCTAATGGGCACCGGATGGCACCTGTGGACTCTGAGCGAAACCGTTGCGCTGACAGGCGACACGGGGTGGCTTCATGAGATTGCTCCCGCGGTGCAAAGGACATGCGAGTGGATCGTGCGACAGCGCCAGAAGACTATGCGACGGGGCGACGACGGTCAGCCGGTGCCCGAATACGGTTTGATGCCGCCGGGCGTTATGGCGGACTGGAACGCCTACGCGTATTACTTCACGCTGAACGGCTATTACTGCGCTGGACTGTATCACGCGGCGCAGGCTCTTCAGTCTATCGGTGTGGCAGAGGCTGACGACCTGTTGAAGGAGGCGGAGAGGTTCCGACAGGACATCCTGCGCGCCTACCGGCGCACTCAGGCGCAGATGCCGGTGATCGCTCTGCAGAACGGCACATGGATCCCCGGCTCGCCCTCGCAGGTACACTGCCCCGCCCCAACGGCGCATCTCTTCCCCGGGGAGGACGCCAACCGCAGCTGGGCATACGACGTGGAGTTAGGAGCGCACCAGTTGATACCACAGGGCATTCTCCCAGCGCATTCCACAGAAGCGGACTGGATCGTCGATTACCTGGAAGATGTCGCTTTTCTGGAGAGCGGATGGTTCGATTATCCCGCCGAAGAGAATCGGAAAGACTGGTTCAATCTGGGCGGTTTTTCGAAAGTGCAACCGTACTACACACGTAACCCCGAAATCTACGCCCTGCGCCGCGACCCGAAGCCGTTCATCCGTTCCTATTTCAACATGCTGGCAACCCTGCTGAACGAGGAGACCCTGTGGTTGTGGGAACACTTCAACAACACGGCAGCGTGGAACAAAACGCACGAGACGGGCTACTTCCTCCAGCAAACTCGCTTCATGCTGGCGATGGAGGACGGCACTGACCTGCACCTCGCGCCTCTCATCCCCAGCTACTGGCTCAAAGATGGCAACACCGTAGGCGTGCACAATCTGCCCACCCGATTCGGTGTGCTGAGCTACCGTATCCGCTCTGAGATACAGCGCAGCAGAATGGAGGCAGAAATCACCCTGCGATCAGCATTACAAGCACCGGCGACGCTCTACCTGCATCTGCGCCATCCGAACGGCAAAGCCATCCGGCGCGTTGTGGTGAACGGTACAGAACACAGCCAATTCGAGCGCGACCGCATCCAGCTCCCAGCGTCAGAAGGCACGATGAAAGTGCAGGTATGGTTCTAACATCGCAGGGGAAGACCGCGGGGAGCGCAGCGGTGACGCTGCGCTCCCTCACCTGCTACCATCACTCGCAGGCAGATTGCTTCGCCTGCTGCCGACTGTCGCAAGATACCCCTCATACAGCGCTTTCTGTGCCTCACCGCGATACGGGCTCATGTAGTGGTAAAAATCAAACGTCACCACCCGCTCCACGTAGGGCGATACCGCCCTCAGCTGGCGCACAATCCGTTCGGCAGACGCCGGCGCGAACTGCGGACGCGAGGGGTCGTTGTTCGTCAGGCGGAAACACTCCAGGTCGCACCACAGCTTTACTCCGCGCTGTCGACAGGCTCTCTGCATCGCCGCGAAGTAAGGCGGCACCTTCTGCTCCAGCTCGTCATCCCAGCCACGCGCGCCGACGCCGTCCTGCAGAGCCACCACGTCCACCGGGTGCCCTTCCAGCAGGCTAAGCCAGACCTGCTCGAACCGTTCGGGGGAGATTAACCCGGCAAAGAACGGGGCGAGGAATATCGGCTTGTTCGGCGCCAGTTCCCGACAGGTGCGACCGATGCCGACCAGCATCTCGCGGAGCTGACGCATCTGCGCATCGGTGAAGGCAGCATCCCACAGCTCGTAAGGGATGTAGAAACCCGCGAATGCCGGATGTTTTCCGTAACGGCGGTGCACCTCTCGCGCCAGCGACGCGCTCTCCTTCGTCTCCGCTCGCAGATAGTCGGCACTGCCCCATTCGCGCCACCAACGCCCATCGTGCCGCAAGCCGAAAACAAAGCGCATCTTCTGCTTGTGCGCGATGTCCAGTATCTGCGGAAACGGATCGGGCGCCTCGAAGAGATCCCGACCGTCCGATTGCGTCCATTGCAAAATCACGGTCTGCATACCGGCCCGACGCATGGCGACGAACTCGCGCTCCCACTGCGCAGGCGCCACTTCACGCATACTCCACCAGAACTGCAGGAACGTGCCCTCGATCCGTTTCACAGCAAACCCCTCCGTTACAGGCTCAGCCTGCTCATCTTACCAGCACACCCGCCGATTGTCAAAGGCTGGAGGATTGCGGTATACTGCCTGTGCAGGAGGCGCGGCGCGATGGACACCTTCAAACTCAACCCGAACTACACACCCCGTGGAGATCAGCCCGAGGCGATTGAGGAGCTGACGGAAGGCGTGCAGAAGGGCTACCGCTTTCAGACCCTGCTGGGTGTCACCGGTAGCGGCAAAACGTTCACCATGGCATCGGTGATTGCCCGACTCAACCGCCCCACTCTAGTCATCGCGCACAACAAAACATTAGCGGCGCAGCTCACGCAGGAGTTCCGCGAGTTCTTTCCCGAGAACGCAGTGGAATACTTCGTGTCTTATTACGACTACTACCAGCCGGAGGCGTACATCCCCCAGACCGACACCTACATCGAAAAGGACGCGTCCATCAACGATGAGATCGACCGCCTGCGCCATGCGGCAACCCAGGCAGTGCTAGAACGACGGGACGTGATTGTGGTTGCCAGTGTGTCGTGTATCTATGGTCTGGGTTCGCCGGAGGAGTATAAACAGCAGGTGCTGGTTCTGCACCGCGGGAAGTCTTATGACCTCGAAGAGGTGCGCCGACAGCTGGTGCGGATGCAGTTCAACTTCAACAGCTTCCTCACCGAGCGAGGGTCCTTCCGCGTGCGCGGCGACGTGCTGGAGATACTGCCAGCGGACGAAGATATTCTGACGCGCGTGGAGTTCTTCGGCGACGAAGTGGAGAAGATCACGCTGGTAGACCCCATCACGGGCGAAGTGCTACAATCGCGCAACAGCATCAGCGTCTTTCCCGCGACGCACTACGTGACCCCGTGGGACAGGCTGGATGGCATCATCGAGCAGATTCGGCAGGAGATGGAAGAGCAGTGCGCCCGGTTCGAGGCGGCTGGCAAACTGCTGGAGGCACAGCGCCTGCGCCAGCGTACGGAGTTCGACATCGAGATGATGCGCGAGCTGGGCTACTGCTCCGGCATCGAGAACTACTCGCGCTACTTCGACGGACGCCAGCCGGGCGAACGCCCGCACACCCTGCTGGATTACTTCCCGGCGGACTACCTGGTTTTCATCGACGAGTCGCACCAGACCATTCCGCAACTGCACGGCATGTACAACGGCGACCGACAGCGCAAGGAGACGCTGGTGGAGTATGGGTTCCGCCTACCCTCCGCGCTGGACAACCGTCCGCTGAAGTTCGAGGAGCTGGAAACGCTGTGGAAGCAGGTCATCTTCGTCTCAGCCACGCCGGGACCTTACGAGCGCGAGCACAACGAGCAGATTGTGGAACAGCTCATCCGCCCCACCGGGCTTATCGATCCCGAGGTGGTTGTGAAACCCACCAGGGGACAGATCGACGACCTGGTGGAGCAGATACGGCTTCGCGTGGAGCGCGGAGAGCGCACGCTGGTCACCACCCTCACGAAAAAGATGGCGGAAGACCTGACGGCGTATCTGGAAGAGCTGGGCATCCGCGTCCAGTATCTGCACTCGGATGTGCAGACCATCGAGCGGGCGGAAATCCTGCGCGACCTTCGGCTTGGCGTGTTCGATGTGGTGGTTGGCATCAACCTGCTGCGCGAAGGGCTCGACCTGCCGGAGGTGTCGCTGGTAGCCATTCTGGACGCGGACAAAGAGGGCTTCCTGCGCTCTGAAACGTCGCTGATCCAGACAATCGGACGGGCGGCGCGCAACGTAAACGGACAGGTCATCCTGTATGCGGATAACATCACTCGCTCCATGCGTAGAGCCATCGACGAGACCAACCGCCGTCGCCGGGTACAGATGGAGTACAACGAGAAGCACGGCATCACCCCGCAGAGCATTGTGAAAGCGGTGCGCGAGGTGGTTCGAGCCGAGAAGGTAGCAGAACAGCGCGCGGAGTACTCTGCGCGCCCTGCTCTGCCGGAGAACGCCACGCCGGAAGATATCCGCGCCGTGATCGCCGAGCTGGAAGCGCAGATGAAGGCGGCGGCAAAGGCTCTGGAGTTCGAGCGAGCAGCGGAGATTCGGGACGAAATCTTCCGCCTGAAACAGTTACTGCCCCCCGTTCACAAACGGTAGACCGTTGCAAAGAGCAAAAAAGCCCGGTGGTATTGGGTAAAGGAGCCTGATGTCCACCGGGCGCTCGCTCCAGCCGACGCTGGGCGAAGACTCCAGAAGCTTAGCGCGGTGCTTGTGGCTGCCCCTGCGGCATCACGTCTGGCGTCATACCGGGTCCCGCCCCGCCTCCAACCGGTCCGTCTGCACCAAACACGCTCGCTTCGGTAGGCGGCGGGGTGGTGGTGCTCTGGTAGTAGAAGTACGCTACTATCGCCAGCACGATCACAATCACCGCAATCACGATACCCGGGTTGACCTCTTTTTTCATGATGGAATACCTCCTGTCTGGATTACAGGCAGGCGCATAGCAACATGCGCCTGCCCGTTCTGCGTGTACTTAAGGTGCTGGCATGATCCACGAGTACGTGTTGCCCGGGCGGGCATTCCACATGTCGAAGGTGGTCTCCTTCACCGACTTCACATGCCCGTCCATGAAGAGGACGTTGAACATATCGCTATGTGCCATGCGCACCGAAGCCTTGCAGGTTCCCCAGGCACTGCTCTCGCGCTTACCGCCCGCAAGATAGTCGAAGCCGTGCCAGGTGTCCGCTCCCAGGAAGGGCGACGGAAAGGCAGCCGCCCAGATCTGCATGGTACAACCGTCCAGCACGGTCAGCAGTCTGGCTGGCTCGGCAAAGGCGGCTTCCTGCGGGAACGGCAGGTAGCGCCCCAGCGGGTCGCCCGTGAAGTTCTGCGCTTCCGGTCGGTCACCGGGAATACCACAGCAGTTCCACGTGTTATTGAACGAGTACGACCAGTACAGTCGCTGGCGGTTCGGTCCTTCACCCGGCGGCAGGTGCGCGCGGTTCCACTCCGTAAAGTTGGAACGGCTCGGACACCTCCAGATACCGGCGTTCTTCACGTAGGGGTCCAGCAGGTCGATGTACCACAGGATCTCGGTGAGCGCAGAGTTCAGGTAGCGATAGCCAGGCACGACGGTCTGGTCATAGTCGTCCATGTACATGCGCATAGCAAGCCCGATCTGCTTGAGGTTGCTCGTGCAGCTCGCCTGCCGTGCCTTCTCGCGCGCTTGCGAGAACACGGGGAACAGGATCGCCGCCAGAATGGCGATGATGGCGATCACCACAAGCAGTTCGATCAGGGTGAACGCGTTGCGTTTCATGGGTTGTCCCTCCTGACATGAGATGGATTTTCCGCCTCCCGACGCGGATGGCGTGTGGAGGCATGTATGCTGATAGGCGCCTCCAGCATCACCTGCCGGTAGGGTGCCTTGTCGCCGGATTCCATGCGCCGGAGCAACAGCCGCGCCGCCCACTCGCCGATGCGCTCAAAGGGCTGGTTGGCTGTGGTGAGGAACGGAGTGCCGGGAAGCCACCGTTCCAAGCCGTCGAAGCCCGCCACTGCCACATCCTCAGGCACGTGCTTGCCGCGATTTTTCAGCGCATCCACCAGTCGCAGCGCCAGCACATCGTTCACGCAGAACACAGCAGTGGGCACCTCTGGCAGGCGCAGCAACTGGTCTGCCAGCGCTTCGTGCACATCGCGATACCCTCCCTCCGGACTGGCTGTTTCTGTCAGCACCAGCTCGGGGCGGAAGGGCATATCTGCTTCCCGCAAGGCGTCCATGTAGCCCTGGAGGCGTTCGTGAACAGTGGAGGCATTATCCACGTTGGTGATGTGCGCAATGATGCGGTGCCCTCGACTGATGAGGTGCCGCACCAGCTGATATGCTGCGTGCCGGTTATCTACCCCCACGTAGTCGGCAGGGAAGCCTTCTGGTGGCAGACGGTCCAAAAACACCAGAGGTATACCAGCGGAGCGCACCCTCTGAAGCACAGGGAGGTTTGCCTCGCCACCGAGATACCATAGCAGCACTCCCGCCACATCGTTATCCCGAGTGATGCGCTCCAGAAACTGCGCCTCACCATTGACCACACTGCACCAGTCCGTATCCACAGGGCTCTCGACGATCAGTCGATAGCGGTTGGCGTCCAGCGTGCGGTAGATTCCGCGCAGTATCGCAGCAGCCCCGGGGAAGGTGGCACTGGGCCAGATCCACAAACCGAGCGTCAAACGCCGGTTTTCGGGTGAAACACTGGTAAACGATGGTCTCTTCACTACCGGACGACACCGAGGGGAACGCACCACGAGGTTCTGCCGCTCGAGTTCCTCGATAGCGCGGCGGACGATGGTTCGGCTCACGCCGAACTCCTCTGCCAGCTCGCGTTCCGTCGGCAGCCAGCTCTGGTCGCGGTATTCGCCGTTGAGCACGCGCTCTCGCAGGGCATTCGCCACCACGATGGCAGAAGGCGAGTTCAGTTTATGGGTGGGACTGTTGCTCATCTCGCATCATCCTTAATCCAAATATACCAAAAGTGCCTGTGGTTGTCAAGGGGTTTTGAGCCGGTATTCGGGTGATTTTTCGTTCGGCTCACCGGGAGGTTCACCCTCCACCCCTGTATGTCATTGCGAGGAGCGAAGCGACGAAGCAATCCCCCTCGCTCTCGTGTCATTGCGAGGAGCGCAA
>CAKZNX010000354.1 GCA_937132045.1 uncultured bacterium | reverse complement strand
AACCGGAGCCGAACCTGCCCCGTATCCAGCCGAGAAAGCAACGTCTGCCAGATGATGGGCGGCATGAGCGTCACCGACAGCTGTTCCCCCAGCTCCCGGACGAGACTTTCGGGAAACTGATCAGGAAGCTGTTGCAGGGGGGGTGAGGAAACGTCTGCGTAGAAGGGCAAGATCTGGAAGAGGTGCGTCAGCGTTTGCTACCGGTGCGGCATCTGCGTATTCAACCAGTTGAAGAGCGCATCGCCGGCTGTCCTGCGTCGGAGCTATGATCAGACAGAGATAATGCATCGGTTTGCCCCCGGAAAGGGCGGTTCTCACCGACAGGGGCGATAGAACCATCTGGCGTCGGGTGTTGCAGGTCGCCGGTAGCCACTGCTTTCGCCGGCAAGAGCCTACCTGCTGACAAACACACCGCCGTGTGAACCTATTCCTCTGTAGCGTCTGCGCTGGATCCTGCTGCACCAGAACCATGCCGTGTATGCCACAAAGCAAGAACCCCCTCTCCCAGCAATCGGGAGAGGGGGCAACGAGGCGCGGGACTTACTTGTCCACCGTCACCGAGACCTTGTCTTTGATCGCCACCTGCGCCGCAGCGAGGCGAGCGATCGGAACGCGGAACGGCGAGCAGGACACGTAGTCCAGCCCGATCTCGTGGCAGAACTCCACAGAGGACGGTTCACCACCGTGCTCCCCGCAGATACCCAGCTTGAGGCTGGGGTTCACCTTGCGGGCGTCTTCCACACACATCCGCATCAGCTTGCCGACGCCCTCGCGGTCGAGCTTCTCGAACGGGTTGGCGGGCAGAAGCTCCATCTCCACGTACTTGGCAAGGAACTTGCCCTCGGCGTCGTCGCGGCTGATGCCAAAGGTGGTCTGCGTCAGGTCGTTCGTGCCGAACGAGAAGAACTCGGCGTGCTGAGCGATCTCCTCGGCGGTCAACGCGGCACGCGGGATCTCGATCATGGTGCCGAACTTGTAGTCGATGTCCTGACCCGTCTCCTCTACCACCGCCTTGGCGACCGCCTCGAGCTTCTCGCGCACGAATGCCAGCTCGCTCACATCGCCCACCAGCGGGATCATAATCTCGGGGTGCACGTCGATGCCGCGGCGCTTCACTGCCACCGCCGCCTGCAGGATGGCGCGTACCTGCATCTCCACGATTTCGGGATACAGGATGGACAGACGACAACCGCGCAGACCCAGCATCGGGTTCATTTCACGCTGGCTCTCGATGGCTTCCAGCAATCGCTCCTTCTCCTCCAGCAGCGCCTTGAGCGCACTGCCACCCAGAGTGTTCACTGCCACACGCAGTTCGGTGACCTCACGCAGAGTCTGCTCGTAGCTGGGCAGGAACTCGTGCAGGGGCGGGTCGATGAGGCGGACGGTCACCGGGCGACCCTCCATCACCTCGAAGATGCCCTCGAAGTCCTTCTGCTGTACCGGCAGGAGCTTGTCCAGCGCGGAACGGCGCTGAGCCTCGTCGCGGGCGAGGATCATGTCCTGCACGATCGGCAGACGGTCGGTCTCAAAGAACATGTGCTCGGTGCGGCACAAACCGATACCTTCCGCGCCGAACTCCACCGCCTGCCGGGCGTCGCGCGGGTTGTCAGCGTTGGTGCGCACACCCAGCCCGCGGCGCTCGTCCGCCCAGTCCAGCAGCTCGTGCAGTTCATCGGTGAACATCGCTTCCACAAGCGGCGCCTGCCCCAGGATGACCTCGCCCGTGGAGCCGTTGATGGAAATCCAGTCGCCTTCCTTCACGGTGATGCCGTTGGTGGCGAACTCACGCTCGTGCAGGTCGATGCTGATGGCTTCACAGCCCGCCACACACGGGATACCGAAGCCTCGCGCCACCACTGCTGCATGGCTGGTCATACCACCTCGTGCCGTCAGCACGCCTTTAGACGCCAGCATTCCGTGAATGTCGTCCGGCGTGGTCTCGGGGCGCACCAGGATCACCGGTTCGGTCTGTCCGCGCTCGGCAGCGGTATCGGCGTCGAACACCACTTTACCCACCGCCGCCCCCGGCGATGCAGCAAGCCCCTTCGCGATGACCTGAACCTGCGCCTTGGGGTCGACCTGCGGGTGCAGAAGCTGGTCGATATCCGCAGGCTTCACACGCAGGATGGCTTCGTCTTTGCTGATAAGCCCCTCTTTCGCCATGTCTACAGCGATCTTGACCGCCGCGAGCGACGTGCGCTTGCCCACGCGGCACTGCAAGATGAACAACCGGTTCTTCTCCACGGTGAACTCGATGTCCATCATGTCGCGGTAGTGATTCTCCAGCAGCTTGGCAATCTCATCAAACTGCTTGTAGATTTCGGGGTTGATGTTCATCAGCTCGTCGAGGTGCAACGGCGTGCGAATGCCCGCCACCACGTCCTCGCCCTGCGCATTCACCAGATACTCGCCATAAAGCTGCTTCTCGCCGGTTGCCGCATCGCGGGTGAACGCCACGCCGGTGCCGGATTCGTCGCCCATATTGCCGAAGACCATTGTCTGCACGTTGACCGCCGTGCCGAGGTCCCATGGGATACCTTCGCGCTCGCGGTACACCTGCGCACGCGGGTTGTTCCACGACTTGAACACCGCTTCGATCGCCAGCTGCAACTGTTCCCACGGATCGGTGGGAAAGCTCTTGCCGGTTTCCTTCTCCACCAGCTGCATGTAGTCGCTGCAGAGCTCCTTCAGCGCGTCGGCTGGCACCTCGGTGTCGAGGGTGACCCCCAGCCGCTTCTTGTATTCGCCGAGGATCTCCTCGAACTTGTGGCGCTCCACATCCAGCACGATGTCCGAGAACATCATGATAAACCGTCGGTAGGCGTCATAGGCGAAACGTGCATCACCCGACAGCCGGATCATGCCCTCCACCGTCTGGGGGTTCAGCCCGAGGTTGAGGATGGTGTCCATCATGCCGGGCATCGAGAACTTCGCGCCCGAGCGCACCGACACCAGCAGGGGGTTATCGGGGTCGCCGAACTTGCGCCCCATGCGTCGTTCCACTTCCGCCATCGCGGCGCGCACTTCATCCATCAATCCTTCAGGGAACTTGCCGCCGCTTCGGAGGTATTCCATACATACTTCAGTGGTAATGGTGAAACCCGGAGGAACAGGTAGACCGATGTTGGTCATCTCCGCAAGGTTCGCGCCCTTGCCGCCCAGAAGGTCGCGCATCTGGGCGTTTCCTTCCTCGAAGAGGTACACTCGCTTATTCGCCATATCCTTCCACCCGTCACATGAAGTTTGGCTCTGCCTGTCGGCAAAGCGGGGCGAAGCACAGAAGCATATCGCCCCTATATAGGATAACACATTTTTGCCGCAGGTCAAGAGGGAATGCCAGCATTGCCACACACCGCCCCGCGGGGTAACGGGGCGGTGTGTTTTGGGTAGGGCGGACGGGATGGGGTTACCGGGCAGTTAAGACTGTCGTGCCGTCCTCCGCACGAGAAATCTCCAGATTCAGCTTCTCCGCCAGCTCTTTCAGCATCTCGCTCAGTGCCACACCGGTAGTCTCCAGATTCACCCGCGTGAGCGGGTCCGCTTCACCGACCAGCACGAGCGGCGCGGCGTATGCACGTGAGATGGCCGACAGCGTCTCTTCAATGCTCTTCGACCTCAGTATCAGAACGGGTCTACGCTCCTCTTGCGCCAGCTCGACGGGCAACCAGGCGCGCAGCACATTGCCGTCATCCCAGCGTACCTGCACCGCCAGCACAGACGCCGACGGAACCTGCGGCAAAACGAGCGTCGTCTCTCGCCCCACTACCCCACTCCACACAGGCTGTGTCTCTGTCGACACCTCGATGGCTGTAGGGATGGAAGCGCTCATCTTCAGCATCCACCGCAGGTGCCCCGTCTCCACCCGGAACGGCTCGAACCGAGCAGGCAGAGCAGTGGCTTTGATGGGTGCTACCGGGCTGCCAGCACTGGTCACTACACTCAGGGCGATGGCGTCGGTCTGCACATTGCGCGACCACAGGATGAGAGCCGCCACCATCAGCACCGCCGCTGCGGCGAACGCAAAACGCGGACGCCATGCCAGTTCCCACCACCTCAGCGCGGGTGTAGCCGGTGCACGGTCAGCCACCTCCTGCATGATGCGGGCGTGCAACGATGCTGGCGGCTCCACGAGCCGCACCTCAGACATCATCCGCCACACCTGCTGGACATCCTCCAGCTCTGTGCGGCAGGTTCGGCAGCCCGCGGCGTGCTCTTCCATCTTCGCTGCCAGAGGAGGCGCGATGCTCTGCTCGATGTATGCCGATATCAGTTCACGAAACTGTTCGCACTGCATGTTGATCAGCGCTCTTTCACCGTTTGGTATTCGTTGGGTTTGACGCCCCTATCGCCCAAAAAGTTCCCGTGAAGGTTCCAGAATCTCGCGCAGAGCGAGGCGCGCGCGGTTCAGACGGCTTTTCACCGTGCCCACCGGCAGCTTCAGAACCTGTGCGATCTCCTCATACGAGAGGCTCTCGAAGTGGTATAGAACGATCAGCACACGACGCTCGGGGGGAAGCTGCGCAATAGCGCGCTGTAATACTTGCTCACGCTCCTGCTGTTCCACCAGCTCCTCAGGACCCGGTGCTGTGTCTTCGATCTGTCGTGTCAGGGTATCACCGTCCAGCTCCATCTGCTCCTCCAGTGAGATGGTGTACTGAGCACCCTTCGCGCGCTTGCGGGTATCGTAAAAGGTGTTCAGCACCACCCGGTACAGCCACGTCGCGAAGTGAGCGTCGCCGCGGAAGGTATGCAAGCCCTGATAGGCGCGCACGAACGCCTCCACTACCACGTCGCTGGCGTCATCGTAGTTGCCCGTCAGACGATACGCCAGATTGTACGCCTGCTTTTCGTACCGGCGCACAAGCTCGTCGAAAGCCTCGCGATCGCCGCTACGGCTTCTCTCGATGAGAACTCGGTCCTCAGGTAGCGTCATGGCACGCCTCTCATCTGGAGGAAAGTGCGCTGCGCAGCGCCTCCATCTCCTCCTCGCTCAGCGGATGGGAGGGCGCTCCCTGCCGAATGGCTTTGGCATACACGCGCACGTCGGTGCGGCTGTAGACGCTTGTCAGCACGATGCCATTCTGCTGTGCGTCCAGCATCGCCAGCGAGAAGCTCTGCTGACCACCAACGTCCTCAAAGGCATCGTAGCGCACCAGTCCCACACGCTGGACACACAGAGGTATCTGCCCTTCCAGCGCCGACACCCTCTGCTCCACCTGCCGCTGGCGGGTGTCCACTTCTTCCACGCGGGCGAGGTGGTCCATCAACACACGCTCGAGGCTCGCCCCGGTGGCGCCGGCGGTCAAACGCTGAAGACGCCTGCCAAGGGCGCGCGTTCGTATGAGTATCCCCACCAACAACACCAACCACAACGGCTGAAGCACCACGCACAAGCCAATCCACGCTTGCTCACTGCGGGCTATCGCTTCCAGCACTCCCTGCCAAAGGGACATGCGACCTGACCTCCTCTTGAAACCGATTCCCCCAAAGAGTATACTCAAAGCAGAACCATCGTCACAGGAAGGGGGCTCCACCATGCAGCCTGAACCAACCGAACAGACCGAACAACCGGCACGGTATCGGCGGTGGTTGAGACAAGCCGTAGCTTTATTTGTCTTTTTGATTATCGCGTTCCTCTATCACAGCTTTTTCACCCTTTCCGTGGTGAGAGGCAAGTCGATGGAGCCAACCTTCCACGACGGGCAGGTGATTCTGGTCGGCAAGGGCGGGTTGCTGTTCGGTCCGTTGAGGCGCGGAGATGTGGTGGTTTTCACCCGCGACGGCAACCTGCTGGTAAAGCGCGTGTTGGCGTTGCCGTACGAGACCGCCCCAGACGGCACGCGCGTCCCGCCAAATCACATATACGTAGTGGGAGACAATCTGGAGGTGTCCGAAGACAGTCGCGTCTTCGGTCCCATTCCGCTCAATACTATTATTGGTAAGGTGCTATACTGAAATCCGGCTAAAGCACAAGATGCAGAAGAAGGAGGTTCAAGCAGATGCTCCGTCTCGTAAGCCAACTTGGCGTTTTTTTCTGCATGGTAACACTGGTGGCAGCCCAACCACAGGAGATTGCCTCTATCCGCTTCCAGGGCTCTCAGCCCGACGGTTCCACCGTCATACCTACCGCGGATCTGCTATCCGCGATGCAAACGCAGGTGGGCAGCCTCTTTGACGAGGAACGCCTGCGTCAGGACGCCGAAGCCATCCAGCAGCTGTATGAGCGAAAAGGTTATCCTCTGGCGCGCGTGGCAGGCTTCGAACGCCAGCCGGATGGCACCCTGATTGTCAACATTGCGGAGGGTCGCATCAGCGACGTGCGCGTGACGGGAAACCGCCGTACGCGAAGCAGCGCCATCCTGCGCAATCTGCAACTGCGTCCCGGAGAGGTATACTCCCTGCCGCAGGCGCAAAGGGATCGCGATCGGCTCGGTAGACTGCCCTATCTGAAAGACGTTCAGATCACTCAGGAACCGGCGGATGAGCTGGGGCAGGTGCTGTTGAACCTGATTGTGGAGGAGATGAACACCTCCCAGTTCGCTGCGGCGATAGGGTACACGTCCCGTCGCGGTCTGCTGGGCTTCCTGCAGTTCTCCGACACCAACCTGTTCGGCGGTGGACAGAGCCTGCAGGTGCAGTGGCAGCGAGGAACTTTCTACTACGTGGGTGGACCGGACGAGGGAGAACAACGCCAGGCGTACCTCGTCAACTATACCGATCCCTACGCTACCGACTGGGGACTGGTGGTGGGTGTCACCGCGTATGACCTGCAATCGGTGTTCCGCCCAAGCTTCTCCCGCACCGACATCACCCTGCGTACCTTCGAGAGGCGACAGGGATACACTCTCCTGCTGGGCAGACAGTGGAACGGTCGCCTGCAGGTGCTTGCCTCCTTCCGTAACGACAGGGTGAACTACGACGATGCACCCACTTACCTGCTGTCCTTCGGACAGAGGCTGCTCAACCGGGGGCGGGTGGTGGCTCCAGGCATTCAGCTGAACTATGACGCGCGCAACGACCGCACGAACCCCCGCACTGGCGTGCTGGTCTCCGCGTTGTGGGAGTCCGCACAGAAGGCATGGGGCGGCGACTTCGCCTTTGACCGGGCCACGCTGGACGTGCGCGGCTACTGGCGCGCCGGGAAGGAAGGTACGCTCGCCTTGCGTGCGCTGACCGGAGTCGCTTCCGAGGGCTTGCCGCTTTCCGAGAGCTTCTGGCTGGGCGGGTTCGACCTTCGCGGCTACGAGTTCGACCAGTTCCGCGGCGACCGCATGGTGCTGTTCAGCGGGGAAGTGCGGGTGCCCGTAGCGGAAGGCATACAGGGAGTGGTTTTCCTCGACGTGGGCGACGCCTGGACGCGAGGAAGCAGCACCCGGCTGAACGTCGGTGGTGGAGTGGGCGTGCGTTTCTATACACCGTTCGGAGCCATCCGTCTGGACGTGGCAGCAGGCAGAGAGAAGGTGTACACCTACGTGACGCTCGGTCAGAGCTTCTGATTACAAGCCGACCACCGTCGCTCACGGAGCGAGTCGAATAGCGCCGCGCGTGTCGTTGTCATGTGCGTCCACAACGAGCATCAGCCCCCGTTCAGGTGTGATGTACTTCCCGACGGACGGGTGGTAGAGCTTCTGCAGCTCACCTCGGTTCAGGGAAAGGGTATACACACCGTCGGTGTCTGCCTGCATGCGCCGCCAGCAGCGCCCCGATAAACCCTGCCCAAACCGCTACCGGCATGAGCCATGCCTTCCACACCTCCGGCTGGTACAGGCTGGACTGCCCCACGAAAAAGCCTTTCACCACCTCCGGAGAACGCGGAGGCGCCCAGGTCGGGACGTGCGCCCAAAACTCCTCCCAGCGGTTACCAGCGTTGGCAAACCAGAACGGCGCCGCCAGTGTAGTAACCAGAAACTGCACCATTCCCATGGTGGAGAT
>CAKZNX010000353.1 GCA_937132045.1 uncultured bacterium | reverse complement strand
AGTGGGCATTTTGTGCCTTCTCTGCGGATGACTTCACCGGGAGTCTATTCGGTTGCTCATGCGCGATCTCCTGCGGTCCGCGGTATCTGAAGGAGATTGCTTCGTCGCTTCGCTCCTCGCAATGACAGGGGGGTGCTGGGGATTGCTTCGTCGCTACGCTCCTCGTAAAGACACGGGCGGCAGGGCTCGGAAGGTTGACAAATCGCCGGAAGGTACTGTATAATGCATCTCGGTCAACAGGTGGCCCCATCGTCTAGTGGTCAAGGACACCTGGTTCTCAGCCAGGAGATCGGGGGTTCGAATCCCCCTGGGGCTACCATTTTTCTTTCGATACCCCCGCTGCTGTAAGTACTACTTCACCAGCTGTAAAATCTGCCGGAACGCGTCGGTGCCTGCTTCGCCCAGCCACTCGTACACCACCGACTCTGCACAGGTGACCACCACGCCAGCGTGGCGCAGGCGCCCCATCGCAATCTGCCAGTTTTCGCTGGAGCGCGAGCTGACCGCGTCCTCCGCAACCTGCACGTGGAAGCCCGCTTCCTGCGCGTCCAGCGCCGTTTGCGTCACGCAGATGTGCGCCTCCACACCGCACACCACCACCTGCGTGCGCTCGCTCGCCATCAGCGCCGCGCGAAACGGCTCGGAACGATAGCAGCTGAAGCACATCTTATCGATGGGCGCAGTGCCCTCGGGGAGCACCGCAGCGACTTCGGGGATGATACTGCCCATCCGCTGAGCGTATTGCAGGGTGGCAATGACCGGCACGTTGAGTACCTTTGCGGACTGAATGAGCAGGCGACAGTTGTTCACCACACGCTCGCGCTCGAAGAGGTGGCGCAGGAAAGGTTCCTGCATATCCACCACCACCAGCACCGAGCGGTCTGCATGCAGAACCTGTGAGTGGGGCATAGGGTCTCCTCCTGTTTCGTCGACGGCGCGGCGCTATGCGCCCTCTATATAAAGCAGACGCTGGCAGTTCTCGCATTGCACAATCTGTCCGCTCTTGATGGCTCGCAGGGCGCTGGTGCTGAGGCGGGTATGGCACACCACGCACGATTCGCCTTCCACGCGCGAGATACCGATGCCGCCGTGCCGCTGGCGAATGGTCTCGTAGCGCTGAAGCAGCTGGGGGTCGCACTGCGATGCCAGCTTCTGCCGTTCGGCTTTGAACCTCACGCCTTCCGCTTCCAGTTTGCGCTTTTCGGAAAGATAGGCTTTCACGTGCTGCTGATAGGCGGCGGTCGCCTCCTCTTTGCGCTTCTGAGCCTCCTGCAGAGCCTTTTGCGCCGCCTCTACCTGATCCATCAACTGCAGTACCCGCTCATCGAGGCGAGAACGCTGGCGCTTGAGGGCGTTCACCTCTTTTTCGAGGTTCTCCAGCTCCTTGGGGTTGCGCACGGTGCCGCTCCACAGCTTGGTTTCAAAGGTCTTGATTTTGTCTTCCACCGAACGCAGTTCCAGCTCCGCGTCGTGAAGGTCGGCGGTGAGACGTTTGTGTTCAGCACGGGCGTGTTCGTAGCCTGCTTCTGCTGCCTCTGCTGCCTGTTTCAGCGTCTCGCCGCTATCCAGTTTGCGCAGGCGCGATACCACATGCGCCAGCAGAACGTCCAGCTTCTGCAGTTCATACACCTGCTTCAGCGCGTCAGTCATGTCCTCCTTGCCTCCGCTCCGGTTTAGCTGTATCGGTCTGCTTGGGGAACAACACCTGCGCGCAGATGCCCTCATCACAGTTGAACAGGTCAAAGCTCCCCCGCAGTCCGCCACGCACCAGGTCATCCACGATACGCAGTCCGAGGCTACTTGTTTTGTGCGGGTCGAAACCCTCGGGCAGTGGTTTGCCGTCGTTCAGTGCCGTCAGGCGATAGCGGTCGGGTTCCTCCTGAACGCTCACGATGATGCGCCCGCTATCCAGCTCGGCAAAGCCGTGTTCCACCGCGTTCTGCACCAGCTCGTTCAGGATAAGGGCAAAGGACGTCGCCTGCTGAAGTGGCAGCAGGAAGTCGTCACCGGTAACGCGGGTGTGTATCTGCTTGTGCGGCGGGATGAGCGCCTGCTGGATATGGAACAGGATGGTCTCCGCCAGACGTTTGATCGGAACCATGTCCAGGTCTTCACGAGAAAGCAGGTCGTGCACTGTGGCAATGGCAAGGATACGGTTCAGACTGTCGTTCAGCAGTTCTCTTCCACCCGCACCCTCCGCGTAATGCATCTGCAGGCGCAGCAGGCTGGCGATTTGCTGGAGGTTGTTCTTGATGCGGTGGTGCATCTCCTGAAGGATCGCAGAGCGCAGGCTCAGACGGGCGTGCTCGACAGCCACTGCCGCCTGGTTTGCCAGCGCCATCAGCACGTTCAGCTCCTCTTCCGAGAAGTGGTGTGGTCGGTCGGTGTAGCAGCTCAGCACGCCCAGCGTTTGCCCTTTAGTTCGCAGAGGGATGCACGCCAGCGAGCACAGTCCCTCCTTCGCTGCGATGTCGGCGAAGCGGTACTGGGGGTGCTCCTTCACGTCCAGCACGGTGATGATACGCCCTTGCTGTGCGGTGCGCCCGGCGATGCTGTCGCCCAGCGGGACGTTGGGCTTGTTGATGTACTCCTGACTTTTGCTGGAGGTGGCTTTGAGTACCAGCTCGCGCCGTTCGTCGTCCACCAGCATGACTGTGCACACGCGGTAGCCCATCGCCTGAGCGGTCATGTTCACCAGAAACTGCAGGATCTCTTCCAGATAGAGGTTGCTGGCGATCTGGCGGGTGATTTCGGTGAGGGTGGATACCTGCTCGGCGCGGCGTTCGAGCTGTTGCAGACGGCGCGAACGTTCAATCACTCCAGCCACCTGTGCCGCGATGTTGGAGAGGATGCGAACCTGGTTGCGCGTGTAATCGTTCGCTCGGCGCGTACGCACGTTGATAACGCCGATGACCTCGTTGTTGTGAAGCAGGGGCACCGCCAGCATCGACTCGTATTCCCCTTCGCGCATCTCGGGGAAGAACTTGAACCGGTGGTCTTTGTATGCCTCACGGGGCACCGCCACGTACCGTTTCTCGCGAGCCACCCAGCCGGTGATCCCCTCGCCGACCTTCAGACGGATTTTACCCACCATCGAGCGCGCCTCTTCGTCGGCGGCACGAAGCACCAGTTCTGTGCGGCTTTCGTTCAGCAGGAAGATGTGGCAGGACTCTGTACCCGTGAGCTGCAGAGCGACCTCCACCAGCGCGTTCAGGGTCTCTTCCACGTCGAAGGCAGACCCCACTGCCGCACCGATGCGCCGAAGAGCATCGACCTCCGCTGCCTGTTCCTGCAGTTGCTCGTGAAGCTGTTCGATCAGCTGCTGTGCCTCCAGAAGCTGACGCTCTTTCAGCTGCAGTTCCTCGGCAAGGCGTTCGATGTCCTCTTCGGCATCGCTGTGCGCCTCGCGGCGGAAAAGGCGCATGGTTTTGCGCAAACGCAGGTTCGGTCTGAAACGCATGACGTCCTACACGCTATGCGCAATGATGATAGCTTCCGCAATCTCTTTCATCGACTTGCGCGTGTTCATACTCTGTACCTGAATACGGCGGAACGCTTCCTGCTCCTTCAGACCGTACTGGTCCATCAGGATGCCCTTGGCGCGTTCGATCAGCTTGCGGGTCTCCAGCTTATCCTCCAGCTCGTCGACCTCTTCCTCGAGCGCGAGGAACTCTTTGTAGCGCGAGATGGCGATTTCGATGGCAGGGCGCAGGTCGGTCTCCCGGAAGGGCTTGACCAGGTACGCGAAGACGCCCGCCTCTTTGGCGCGGTTGATCAGGTCCATGTCGCTGAAGGCGGTAAGCAACACCACTGGAGCAATCTTCTCGCTATTGAGGATATTCGCCGCATCGATACCGTCCATGTTGGGCATCTTGATGTCCAGAATAGCGACATCGGGTTTCAGGGTTCGCGCCGCTTCCACCGCCGAAACGCCGTCTCCCGCCTCCGCAATCACCTCGTAGCCCAATCCCTCGAGCATGTTCTTGAGATCCAGCCGAATAATCGGCTCGTCGTCCGCTATCAGGATACGCAACGTACCATTGCCCATACGTTCACTCCCTCCCTGTGCTTCGTGACGGATAGCCAGCCACAGTTTCTTAATTATAGGCGCTTTGCAGGAGCGGATGCAACCATCCTCCGTCTCAACCTCGCGACCTCCCCGGCAATCACCTCTGCGGCATCGTGCAGTTCCTCGGGGGTGTTGCTCCTTCCCACACTGAGGCGAATGGTGCTCATAGCCTCGTCCTCGCTCATGCCCAGCGCCAGAAGGACGTGCGACGGCTCCAGCGAACCGGCACTGCAAGCCGCTCCAGCCGATGCGGCAACCCCGCGCCGGTCGAGCGCAATTAGCAGGCTCTCGGCAGAGACGCCGGGAAACGTCACGCTGATAATGCCCGGGTGCGCTGCCTCGGGGTGCCCGTTCATTCGCACATCGGGGATCAGCTCCTGCAGACGCTGTTGCAGGCTGTGGCGCAGGTGGCTGATGTACTGAGCCGCATGAGCGTACTCTGTTCGACACAGATGCACCGCTTTGGCAAAGCCCCAGATGCCCGCCACGTTCTCGGTACCTGCGCGAAGTTCCCGCTCCTGCGCCCCACCCACCAGCAGAGGCGCAATCTTCAACCCGCCGCGAACGTACAGCGCGCCCACGCCCTGCGGACCGTACACCTTGTGCCCCGATACCGAGAGCATATCGACGCCCAGAGAGTCCACCTGCACGTCCAGCAACCCAAAGGTCTGCACGGCGTCGCAGTGCACCCACACGCCTCGCTCCCGGCAGATTTGGGCGATCTCGCGCACGGGCTGTATCGTGCCGGTCTCGTTGTTGGCGTGCATGACGCTGACCAGATAGGTGTCGTCGCGAAGGGCGCGTCGCAGGTCGTCGGGGTCTACCACGCCGTATGCATCTACCGGCACAAAGGTCACCTCCCAGCCCTCTGCACGCAGTCTCTCGCAGGCGTGCAGAACCGCGTGGTGCTCGACAGGTGTGGTGACAAGGTGTCGTCTCTGTGGAGGTGCCGTACGCGCAGCGCCCAGTATCGCTATGTTATCCGACTCGGTTCCGCTGGCGGTGAAAAACACCTCGGCGTCGAGACAGCCCAGCGC
>CAKZNX010000352.1 GCA_937132045.1 uncultured bacterium | reverse complement strand
GCCAGTTGCGCATCCACACAAGCCTGTATCACCGCCTGCGGGAAGACCGCACCCGCATCGTCCACAAAGTGCGCTTCATACTCCACCGCGAACTGCCGTTCCGTTAGCAACTGGCGCTGAGAGTGCAGGAACGTGGCGGAGATACTCGGGTTGCTGGAGGTGGGAAACCGGAAACTGCGGCACAGGTCGCCCGACTGCCCTCGCACGAACCACTCCCAGAAGTGGTTCATCCCGAAGGGTGTGGAAAGGAGCACCAGCTGTCCCTCAGTATCCGCGAGCATGGGCATCAGCACCTGTGGAATGACCTCCGAGTTCAGGTAGGCAGCCTCATCCACCACAATACGGTGAGCGCTTCGCCCGCGCAGGGAACGCGCCTGTCGCCAGCCGCTTCGGGCGGTGATTTCGCCGTCGTTGATGCGCAGGCGAGGGTAAGGAGTGGCTCGCATAGAGAGCCTGGCACCCGTTGCCTCCGCATGATCCTGCAACAACTCCGCAGTGCGCTCGAACAGGATGCGTGCCTGATCCAGCGTTGGCGCCACAATCACCTGCCGGATGCCCGAATATATTAACGCCAGCGCCGCGGTCTCCACTGCCAGCGACTCGGTCTTGCCCCATCGCCTGCCACATGCTGCCACCTTCACCAGGTGCGTATCCATCATCCACTCGCGCTGTGCGGGGTGTGGCTCCCAGCTCCACTGCTCCCGAGCGAACCTCAAAACCTTCTCTGGAGAATAACGCCACATGGCATATCACCTCACCCTGTATCCGGCAGGCGATGACTGCGGTCAACGCTGCGAACTACCTGCTCGTCGCGTGCAAGAGGGGCGATAAGAGGCACAAGGGGAAGATCCTTCGGTGTCGTTCAGAATAACATTCTGTGTCATTGCGAGCCTTCGCAAGAAGGCGAAGCAATCTCCTGCAGCGACGGAAAGCGAAGGGGATTGTTTCGACACACTGCGCCTCGCAGTGACACGTGACGGCTCGGCAGGAGCCTCGCCCTCCAGTGGGACGCACCGCTTTGCCATGGTGAGGCTTTAGCCGAAGCATCTCGCCTCAAGATTCTTCGCTTCAGCAGTGAACGCTGAGCGTTGACATCCGCTTCTGGAAGCTCTACACTGGGTGTAGTTGAAGAATGCCTCACTTTTCGTGGAAAGGAGTCTGCAAATGCGCCTTTCAGGATCATTGCTGGTTGTTCTGCTTTATGGCTCCTGTTCTCTCTCGTTTGCGCAGTACAGGTACGACTTCGTAGTGGTGCCGACAAGCAGTGACCTGAACGTGAACGTCACCTTGCAGGCGTTCACCGACGGCACCCTCATCGGCAACTACGACCCGACGACCAACCCGGGCGGTACGCGCACCAAACCCGGATTACACCCGTTCGGCTTCGCTGGCAATCATCCTGTGCCGGTTCAGGTCAACCCACTGGTGCAGGGCAACGTGCAGTCACAGCCGGTGGGCACCTTCAGCATGGTGTTCCATCCCGCCGCGAATCAGATTATCCTGCTGGGGTTGGCTTCTGACCTCTTGCCTTCGCGCACTGTCTCCTTGCCCGCTAATGCGACGCTCGTCTTTGATACCTTTACCACGCGCAGTCCCACCTCTACCTATCCAGGGGGAAGCTACCCTGTGCCACTCGGTGACATCGCTGTGCGTTCGCTGACCATCATGCAGACGGATGAGCCGGCGGTGGGCACGCTTACGCCGCTTGGAGGTAACCGTTACGCCTTTGCCGTTGCGCCGATGGTCAGGCTGTACGTATACGCCGACCTGCAGGGCACGGTGCTGGAAACCACCTCCAACCCCAGCCCGCTGATGCTGACGGGCGAAGTGGAGATACTCGGAGACACCGCCAGGGTGCTCTCGGTAAACGCCATTGACTGGTCGGACGTGGATACGCCGAGAGAACCTATCCCGCAATTTGCGATGGACCTGCCGACCGTTCTGCCGCCGGGAGGGGTGGCGCACCTGCTGTTCAACCTGACACTGAACGAGGTGCGAAGTGGAGTCAGGGGAACCTTCACCATCTCAGCCGATGGTGTCATCAGCAGGCGTACCGTCAGCGGCACCGTGGTGCTGGGCGACTACAGTCCATCGCCAGCTGGACTGAACGTACCGATCGAGGTGCGCCCAGCAGGCGAGAGCACTCCGCTCGAAGTACATGTGGTGGCGCTGGACGACGGCGGTGGTTATCAGTTCCAGACTGCGCTGTGGGGCACGTTTGACCTGTCCGCGAAGGGCACGCACTGGCTCCGACAGACGGTCAGGGGCATTTCGCTGGAAAACTCGACGCAGGTAGCTTTCACACTGGTCAACGGCGACGTGGATGGCGACAACGAGGTGACGCTCTTTGACTTCGGGCACGTGGTTGCGGCGTTCGGCAGTATGCCCGGCGAGAGCCGCTGGAACCCCGACGCCGACCTCGACGGCGATGGGGAGGTTACCCTTTTTGACTTCGGTATTCTGGTAAGAAACTTTGGAGCGACAGGAGATGAGTAGGCTCGAGTTCACTCGTCGTGAGTTTAGCCTGATGCTGATGACTTCTACCTTTGCGCTGAGCGCAGGCGGCAAAGCGCAGGAACCCGTTCCTGAATCGACAGCGCGCCCATCCGTGGATGCTATCAACGCCTGGCTGCCCCAACCCATGCCCGACCAGCAGGCAGGCACAGTGGCTCAGGCAATCAAATCGCTTCAGGAAACTGCGAAGGCTCTGCGGGCGCATCCATTGCCGGAGGGTTCAGAACCTGCCTTTACCTTTCATCCTGTGTCTGCGGGAAAGAGGCGACGATGAACGACGACCTGCTTTACCTCACCATCACCGAGCAGGCAAAACTGCTCAAAACGCGCAAGGTTGCCTCGGTGGAGCTGACCGAGGCGTATCTGTCTGCACTCGAGGCGCGCGGGAAGTCGCTCCGTGCCGTCGCGGAGGTCACTGCCGAACTGGCTCTGGAGCAGGCGAAGCAGGCAGACCGGGAAATCGCGTCGGGGAAGTATCGCGGTGTTCTGCACGGCGTCCCGTATGGAGCCAAAGACCTGTTTGCCACAAGGGGCATCCCCACTCGCTGGGGTTCACCGGCACATCGTGAGCAGGTCTTCGACCACGATGCTGCGGTCATCGAGCGCCTGCGCGACGCGGGCGCGGTGCTGGTCGCCAAACTGGCAATGATCGAGCTGGCTGGCGCGGGCGGATACGAGTACGCACACGCCTCGCTGACCGGAGCCTGCCTGAACCCCTGGAATCGGGAACGCTGGGCGGGAGGCTCCTCCAGCGGCTCGGGGGCGGCGGTGGCGGCGGGCACCGTGGCGTTCGCACTGGGCACAGAGACGTGGGGTTCCATCACCGTGCCGGCGGCGTTTTGCGGGGTGACCGGCTTGCGTCCCACCTATGGCAGGGTGAGCCGCTATGGAGCGATGGCACTGTCGTGGACGATGGACAAAATCGGTCCCATGGCGCGCAGTGCGGAGGATTGTGCGCATGTCCTGCAGGCGATTGCCGGACACGACCCGCGCGACCCCTCCAGCGCCGACCTGCCCTTCCGATATGTCTTCTCGCGCTGGAGGAGCTATCGGTTCCGAATCGGGCTGCTGCCCACCGACTTCGTGCAGAACAAGGCGCCCGATGCCCAGCGATGCTTCAGCGAGGCGCTGGAGGTGTTCCGCAAACGCAGGATGCCCATCGCGGAGGTGAAGCTGCCCGACCTGCCCTTCAACGCCGCGGCTGAGGTGTTGATCATGGCAGAAGGCTCCTCGGCCTTCGAGAACCTTATTCGCTCGGGCAGGGTGAAAGAGCTGGCGGACGAGTCGCAGGTCAACGGCTTGCTGGCAGGGTTGTCGCTCTCGGCGGTAGATTACCTGCGGGCGATGCGCGTGCGTGCGGAGGCGATGCAGGCGGTCGCCCGGCTCTTCGAGACGTGCGATGTGCTGATGGCGCCGACACTGCTGCAGGGCGCACCGCCTGTCGACCGCAGCCTGAACGAGACATGGGTGAACATGGGCGGCAACGGCGGGTTTGCCAACCTGACAGGCTTGCCCTCCATCTCCGTGCCGATGGGATTCACTGCCGACAGTCTGCCTCTGGGGCTGGAGATTATCGGTGCGCCATACGAGGAGGCGAAAGTCCTCGCGCTCGCACAGATATTCCAGCAGGAGACCGACTGGCATCGCAAGCGCCCGACGTAGGCGCTACACCGAGATGACCAGCCCGTCCTCCGGTATCCACTGCCTGAGGAAGTCGGCGTTGCGCTTCAGTTCGTCCAGCAACACGTCCTCGCGCTTCGTGGAGCCCGGGATGATTTCACAGATCAGGTAGATGTTCGGCGGGAGGGGAAGCCACTCTGCCCACGGCTGATCGTCGCGCTGGCGCAGGCTTTCGGCAATAGCATCCAGCACCTTCGGTATCTGTATGTGCCCCTTCGCGTTGTATTCGGGGGTGAAGGGCCAGTGTGCGCTGGCGTCTGGCGGGGTCTGCTGGAGGTGGATCACCTCCGCCGCCGTGCCGAACCGCCTGATCCACTCGGTGTAATCGAGGTCGGGTCCGCTTAAACCGTAGTGCATCCCGGCGCAGTGTCCCACGTCCAGCGTCAGATACACGGGGATGCCACGACGTTCGCGGTTCACCTCCACCAGAAACTCCTGCGCCTCCGCCAGCGTCCATGGCGCCTCGCTGGGAATGTACATCTGTTCCTGATACAGAGCGCGGATGCCTTTCTGCGCCAGCACCTCGGACAGTTCGCGGAAGATGCTGTGCTGACGCCTCAACGCCTCGCGGTGGCGGGCAGGATCGGATAACACCTCCACCGAAAAGGCGTCCCAGTGTCCGCCTATGGCATCCACCCCCATCGCGCTGGCGATGTCCGCACACTCGATGATCCACTCTTTCATGCGCTGGCGCACTCTGGCGTCGGAGTGACTCAGACCGTGGAAGCGATGGGTTGCCACACCCGTGTAGATATCATTGATGAACACGCCGTATTTCTGCGCTGCCTCGCGCGTGGCACGGGCGGTTTCCAGCTGATATTCGCGGTTGCCGGAGAAGAAGGGGTCCAGCACATCGGCACAGAAGGAGTGCACCCGATACCCACACTCGCGGGTGAGGCGCATCCAG
>CAKZNX010000351.1 GCA_937132045.1 uncultured bacterium | reverse complement strand
ACGAAGGAGATTGCTTCGTCGCTAGCGCTTCTCGCAAGGACACGGGTAAACGAAAGGGGATTGGTTCGTCGCTCCGCTCCTCGCAATGACACGGAACGGCTCGGCAGGGGTTGCCTTTTGTGCGGTATTGTGCTACAATGCTTACAGAGTGTTGGCGCGTCTTCCGCACCTGCTTACTGACGATCACACAGGCTACTCTCGCTGGAGGTTCTTGTTGCACTCTGTGTCCGTATCTATGACACGCTTGCACAGCCGGCGGCGCGGCTATGCCTGCTCCGCCAGTTAAACGGACGTGCCCCAAAGGGTCGCGCCGAGGAGACATGACATGAAATACGGCATTGCAGGGCTACTGGTGGTTCACGGGCTAATCCACCTGCTTGGTTTCGTGAAGGCATTTGAGCTGGCTCAAGTGTCGCAACTTCAGGCAACCATCACCCGCCCAGTAGGTGTCCTGTGGCTCGTCGCCGCGTTGCTTCTGGTCAGACAGGGCTTGCTTGCAAGATGCGCAAAGGCTGTGCTCCTCGCCTGTACATTGATACTGCAAGGTTGTGCGACGTCGAACAGGGCACTGAATCCGGTGGCAGACAAGGACGGTCCGCCCTTCGCGTTCCTGATGAATTACGTCGAGCCCGAAGATTTCGGTAGAGTTGCCAGCTGGGGGATCAACACTGTACTGGTTGACCTCGAGTTGGCTGAGTCGGACTGGGTCAGGCATTACGAGGCAGCCATCCAACATCGCCTCAAGGTCATCCCTCTAATCTGGGGCGATAATCAATCGGTCTGGGTATGGAACGAGCGATCTGGAGAATGGGAGCTGAATGTCAGCCGCTATCCCAGTTCCGCAGGGGCGCGGTTTCTTCAATTTCTGCGGGATAATCCTCGCTACCTGAAACAGACTTTCGCCATCTATGGCTTCCACGAACCGCTGGCAGAACCAGAACGGTCGGGTTGTGAACGCCTGAAGAAGTTCTACCAGCAAATCACCCGTGAGGAGTTCCCCGATGGCAGTGTGCGCGTTTACCATGAGGATTTCTCCATGGGATGGCACGACTCAGACCGGTGCAGGGGCGAAATCACCGACTACGAGTCGCACAACATCTATCCTTTTGCAGACAACGGGACGGAGATTTATCGCCCGTTCAACGCGAAGACCAACGAGTACGAGCCTCCCACCAGCGACCTGCAAAGCACGCTGCGCCACGAGATTGCCGCACTTGACGAACGGTTGAGCCGATGGGCACGTGTTGCGCTACCAGGCAACTCTCGCCGTCCGCAGGTCATCGTGATCCTGCAGACCTTTGCGGCTGAGGGCGAGCGCGACAGGTGGAATCTGTGGAACCGAATGCCCTCGGCAGACGAAATGCGTGTTTTTGCCCGGCACGTGCTACAGGAACGGGGCAGTCAGATCGCTGGCTTTGCGTGGTACCCCTTCGAGCCGGTGGCGGAGGAGTACAGCCAGGTTCTGAAGAGCCATCGCTACGACCGGCGCGGTCAGGACCGCTGGGAAGTGATCCGCGATACATGCACAGGCGGTATTCCTCGTTCACGCCCCTGATGGACAACTTTCTGGTATCAGCGTTGTCCCCAGGATACGCCAGCAAACCCGGCGCCTCCGCCAAACGCCGCTTGCATTGGGTGCGCAGTTCTTGCTATACTGATTTTTGATAAAAACGGTGAAAATCGCGAAGGGAACCCTAAAGTTCCTCTGTAGATTTGCCGATAATGCAGATTGACAGGCGGATCCGATAAAGGCAA
>CAKZNX010000350.1 GCA_937132045.1 uncultured bacterium | reverse complement strand
AGAGTTGCAATGACGTGGCATCATACCACCGTCGTCGCGGCGCGCCGCAACGGGCAGGTCGCTCTCGCAGCCGACGGTCAGGTAACCTACAGCGATACCATCCTGAAGCACACCGCACGCAAAGTCCGCCGCATGTATCACGACCGGGTGATTGCTGGTTTCGCGGGCGCGGTTGCAGATGCGCAGGCGCTGGCAGACCGTTTCGAGGCTAAATTGGAAGCCACCAGCGGCAATCTGCGCCGTGCTGCCGTGGAGTTCGCCAAAGAGTGGCGCACCGACCGCATCCTGCGCCGTCTGGAGGCGATGATGATTGTTGCCGACCGTGACGACCTGCTGCTGGTTTCCGGCGATGGTAATGTGATCGAGCCGGATGACGACGTGCTCGCCATCGGAAGCGGTGGAGCGTACGCTGCGGCTGCCGCCCGGGCGCTGATGCGCCACACCTCGCTGACGGCGAAGGAGATCGCGCTGGAGGCGATGCGCATTGCGGCGGAGCTGTGCGTGTACACCAACGACCGGATACAGTGTGAGAGCATCGAATGAACAGCGCGAAGGAGCCAGGCATGGAAGACGACCTGACACCTCAACGTATCGTTGAGGAGCTGGATAAATATATCATCGGGCAACAGAAGGCGAAGCGAGCCGTCGCTATCGCCCTTCGCAATCGGTACCGACGCAAGCTTTTACCAGAAGACCTCCGCGACGAAGTCATCCCGAAGAACATCCTGATGATTGGTCCCACCGGAGTAGGCAAGACCGAGATCGCCCGACGGATTGCTCTGCTGGTAAAAGCCCCCTTCCTGAAAGTGGAAGCCACCAAGTTCACGGAAGTGGGTTATGTGGGGCGCGATGTGGACTCGATGATACGCGAGCTGTTACAGATTGCCGTGCGGATGGTGGAGGCAGAAAAGATCCATGAGGTGCGGGAGCGCGCCGAGGATCTGGCGGTTCAGCGTATCGTGGATCATCTGATGCCCCGTCGTTCGCGCCGTCAGCCACGCGGTTCCACCAGCTTCGAGAACCTGATGCGGGCACTCTGGCAGGAAGAGGAAAACGACGAGGACGAACCCACCACGCTGGCAGAGAAAGAGCGTCGGGAGCGAGAGCGACGTATGCGAGAGAAGCTCGCCGAGCGCGTGCGCAGCGGCAGCATGGACGACGAAACGGTGGAGATTGAGGTGGAGCAATCGTCGCCGTCCACACCGTTCGTGCAGGTATTCGGTCCGCAGGGCATGGAGGAGATGGGTCTGGACCTGCCCGACCTGATGCGCGGCATGATGAGCCGACGCAAACGCACCACGCAGATGACCATCCGTGAGGCAAAGCAGGTTCTGGCGCAGGAGCTGGCTCGCGAGCTCATTGACCGCGATCAGGTGGTCAGCGAAGCCATTCGTCGCACCGAGGAGAGCGGTATCATCTTCCTCGACGAGCTGGACAAGATCGCCGGCAGAGAGCAGGGCTATGGTCCGGATGTCTCCCGCGAGGGCGTTCAGCGCGACCTTTTGCCCATCATCGAAGGCTCCACGGTCATGACCAAGTTCGGAGCAGTGCGCACCAACCATATCCTCTTCATCGCGGCGGGGGCATTCCACGTTACCAAGCCCAGCGACTTGATTCCGGAGCTTCAGGGGCGCCTGCCCATTCGCGTGGAGCTGGACAGCCTCACCGAGCACGACTTCGTGCGCATCCTCACCGAGCCGCAGAACGCTCTGGTGAAACAATACAGGGCACTGCTGGCAACCGAAGGGGTCACGCTGGACTTCAGCGACGATGCCATCCGCGAGGTTGCAGCCATCGCCGCGCGGGTGAACACCAGTGCCGAAAACATCGGTGCGCGCCGACTGCATACCATTATGGAGCGCGTGCTGGAGGAAATCTCGTTTCGTGCCAGCGAGCTGAGCGGTCAGCAGGTGACCATCACCGCCGAGTACGTACGCGAACGACTGGCGGACGTCTTGCGCAGCGAAGACCTTAGCCGGTATATTCTTTAGGACGCTCCATCTTCCTGGGGCAACCCTCAACGACGAGGATACAGGAGGCTAACAGAGATGAAAGTAAGCGTGATTGGTGGAGGTGGACGAGTCGGTTCGAACACGCTGTATGCCCTGCAGCTGGGCGGTGTCGCGAAGGAGCTGGTGGTCATCGATGTCGCCCGTGAGCTGGCAGAGGGCGAGGCACTGGACCTGC
The DNA here is from genome assembly GCA_937132045.1 of uncultured bacterium. GTDB lineage: Bacteria > Armatimonadota > HRBIN16 > HRBIN16 > HRBIN16 > HRBIN16. Next base: position 4,957 of record CAKZNX010000350.1, on the reverse strand, counting down.
GCCATGGTGCGTCTCTTTGCGCCCCGCAGAAGATTTTCGCTGGTGGCGCGGAGGCGGCAGAGGGTTCGGACATCGTGATTATCACCGCGGGTCTGCGTCGCAAACCTGACGAGAGCCGCCTCGAGCTCATCAACCGCAACGTTTCCCTGTTTCGCAGCATCCTGCAGGAGCTGAAAGCGGTTCCTCTGCCGGAACATGCGATACTGCTCGTGGTGTCTAACCCTGTGGATATTCTCACTTACGTCGCGGTGAAAGAGTTCACCCTGCCTGCCCATCAGGTCATGGGCTTGGGTACGGTTCTGGACACCACCCGCTTCCGCTCCCTGCTGGCGGAATACTTCGGCGTCGCCGCCACCGACGTGAAGGCGCTGATCCTTGGTGAGCACGGCGATAGCATGGTGCCGATATGGTCAACAGCCACTGCCAACGGCGTCTCTTTGCAGAGCCTTCCCAACTATAGCCCACAGGCGATGCAGGAGCTGTTCGACCTCACCAAAAAGAGCGGCGCGGAGGTCATCCGTTTGAAAGGCGGTGCTGGCTACGCGGTAGGGGTCGCCATCCGCGAGGTGGTGCACGCTATCCTGCTGGATACTCAGCAGATACTGCCCGTCTCCACCCTGCAGACGGGGCTGTACGGGATCGAGGACGTCTGTCTGAGCGTGCCCACCGTGGTGGGACGCCGGGGCGTATTGAAACAGATCGAGATGGCGATGGCTGACGAAGAGTTGCAGGCGCTGCGCCGGTCGGCGCAGGTTCTGAAGGAGACGCTGGCTCAGGTCATGGGCTAGCCCGAAAGCGGAGGGCGGGCTTGTCGGCGAGGCTCGCCCTCCGGATGACCTCCGCAACGAGAAGAAAGGGTAACAGGCGCCTGCTCTTTGACCGATAATCCAATCGGGAAACAGGCAGGTTAAGCGCATTCTCTGATGCACATAGAAGACGTGAAAAATCTGGTGGTGCACGCGGGCAAGCTGGCTCGGCAGATGGCGGAAGGCTTCACGCTGGAGACGAAGACAGACGACTCCTTCGTCACCACCGCCGACAGGGCGGTAGAGAGCTACCTGCGAGAACATCTGGCTCAGCTCCTTCCGGAAGCCGGTTTCTTCGGTGAGGAAGAGGGCTTTACCAATCGGCACGCACGCCTGTTGTGGGCAATCGACCCCATCGATGGCACCAGCAACTTCGTGTTCGGCATCCCTCTGTGGGGCGTGTCGGTGGCGCTCATCGAGGACGGGTTTATCCGCCTTGGGGTAATCTACCTGCCGGTGCTGGAGGAGCTGTACTGGGCGGAGCGTGGCGAGGGAGCTTACCTGAATGGCAGGCGCATCCACGCGGTGGACAGCGAGGAGTTCACGGCGGAGGATATCATCTGTTACGCCAGCGACGCCGTGAACGCCGAGATGCTGAGCATCATGCCGGGCAGGCCCCGCTGCTTCGGCAGTGCGGTGGTCAAGCTGGCGTGGACTGCCGCAGGGCGCGTGCGCGGGGCGATGTCGCTGGGGCGCCTGTACGACCTCGCCGCCGGGCTGTTGCTCTGTCATGAGGCGGGATGCGCCACGTGCTACGTGTCGGGTAAGAAGTGGCAACTTCAGCACCTGATGGGAGGCGCGCCGCTACCCGAACCGATACTGACTGCACCGCCACGAACGATGCAGACGATTTTCCGACTACTACACCGCGAATAGCATACAGGAGCGTTTATCATATGAGTTGCGATAAAGTGGTGCGTTTTTTGAAAAGCACCAACAACATCCAGAAGTCGCTGTGCTGGCATGTTCGTTACTCGCTCGGCAAATCCGGCAACGACCTGCAGAAACACGATATGTTCACCGCCGTCGCTTTGACGGTACGCGACCGCATGTTAGACCTGATGCTGGAGACCGAGAAACGCTATCAGCAGCAGGGTGTGAAGCGTCTCTATTACCTGTCGCTGGAGTATCTCATCGGGCGGTCGCTGACCAACAATCTGATCAACCTCGGGCTATACGATGCTTTCCGCGAGGCGCTGCTACCGCACGGTATCGATATCGAAGAGGTGGAGGAATACGAGAGCGACGCGGCGCTGGGTAACGGCGGTCTGGGCAGGCTGGCTGCCTGTTTTCTCGACTCGCTGGCGACGCTGGGAATGCCCGGCTTCGGGTACGGAATCAACTATGAGTACGGCATCTTCAAGCAGGAAATCCACCACGGCTATCAGCACGAAAAGCCAGACAAGTGGCTGAAAGGGATGTCACCCTGGTTGATCGAGCGCTACGACGAGCGCTGTTTTGTGCCCATCTACGGGCGTATCGAACATACGGTAGACAGCGACGGACACTACCATCCCCTGTGGACGGACTGGAAGCTGATTGTGGGCGTGCCGTATGACATGCCGGTGGTGGGATACGGCGGTAAGACTGCCAACGTGCTCCGCCTTTTCTCGGCGCGCTCGTACCACGAGTTCGATATGCAGATTTTCAACAGCGGCGACTACATCAGTGCGGTGGAACAGAAAATCGCTTCCGAAACCATTTCCAAGGTGCTCTACCCCTCGGACTCGGTGGCAGCAGGCAAAGAGCTGCGCCTCACACAGGAGTACTTTCTGGTGGCATGTGCCCTGCGCGATGTGGTGCGACGTTATACCCGCACCCACGACACATTCGAGCAGTTCCCTCAAAAAGCGGCAATCCAGCTTAACGACACCCACCCTGCTCTCGCCATCGCCGAACTGATGCGCATCCTGGTGGACGAAAACCGCCTGCCGTGGGAACAGGCGTGGCAAATCACGGAGCAGACCTTCGGCTACACCAACCATACGCTGATGCCCGAAGCACTGGAGAAGTGGCCCGTGGACCTGTTCGCGAAGCTTCTGCCGAGACACCTGCAGATTATTTACGAAATCAACCGACGCTTCCTCGAGCACGTGGCGTGGCTGTATCCGGGCGACCACGAGAAACAGAGGCGCCTATCCATCATCGAGGAGGGCGAGCAGAGACAGGTGCGAATGGCGCATCTTGCCATCATCGGCAGCCACTCGGTGAACGGCGTCTCCGCACTGCACAGCCGGCTTATCTGCACTTCACTGGTGCCGGAGTTTTACGAGCTGTTCCCGCACAAGTTCAACAACAAAACGAACGGTGTGACCCCCCGCCGCTGGCTGAAGCAGGCGAACCCACGCCTGAGCAGCCTGATCGACGGCACCATTGGTGACGAATGGGTCACTGACCTCAGCCAGCTGCGCAAGCTGGAACCCTACGCTGACGATCCGGAGTTTCAGGAACGGTTCCGCGAGGTTAAACAGCTCAACAAGCTGCGCCTGGCGCACCTCATCCGCGACACCGTCAACGTCTCCGTGCCGCCCAACAGCCTTTTTGACGCGCAGGTCAAACGCATCCACGAGTACAAGCGGCAGCTGCTGTGCATCATGCACATCATCTACAACTACCTGCGTATCATCGAGGATCAGCAGTATCCCACAGTGCCCCGAACCTTCATCTTTGGGGGCAAGGCAGCTCCGGGCTACTGGGCGGCGAAGAGCATCATCAAACTGATCAACAACGTGGCAAACGTCATTAACCACGACCACCGCGCCAGAGACTACCTGCATGTGGTCTTCCTGCCCGACTATCGGGTGACTCTGGCAGAAATGATCATCCCCGCCGCCGACCTGAGCGAGCAGATTTCCACGGCAGGGATGGAAGCCTCTGGAACCGGCAACATGAAGTTCGCCATGAACGGCGCGCTGACCATCGGCACGCTGGATGGCGCCAACATCGAGATTCGCGAGGAGGTGGGCGAGGAGAATATCTACATCTTCGGGCACACCGCCGAGCAAATTCGCGAGATGCGCCATCAGGGCACCTACGATCCGCGTGCGCTGTATGAGCAGAACGAGTGGATTCGTCGCGTGATGGATACCTTCGCCAACGACCTGTTCTGTCCACACGAGCCGGGACTATTCCGCTGGATTACGGACAGCCTGGTATACCATGGCGATTACTACTTCCACCTCGCCGACTTTCCATCGTACATCTCCACGCAGGAGCGAGCCGCTCAGGATTACTTACAGCCCGATATCTGGACGCGAAAAGCCATCCTGAACGTGGCGCGCATTGGCAAGTTCTCCAGCGATCGCACGGTGATGGAATACGCGCGGGACATCTGGGACATCAAGCCCGTGAAGCGCAAATAAGACAGGCGACATCGGGCGCTTCCGCACCCTTTCACCTCTCATTGGGTGGCGACTGCCGGTCATTCAGAACTCGTAGGAGTAGTACAGCGCTACCCCCAGCTCGCGGGCGTACTCTTCGGCATCTGGTTCCGATATCATGTGGGTGATAAGTACCGGAAAGAGCTTCGGGTACGAGCCTTCCAGTTCTCTCACGGTGCGAGCGAGAAAGCGGTCGATGTCATTCTTGGAGAGCTGCGACTTGCTCTCGCCGACAATAGTGACAGTGTCGCCATCGCTTCTGGCTGTGCCGAACACATTGACCTCAATGTGCCTCCCATGCCTATCCTGCACATACTGCCGCCTCAATCGGCCCTCCACCTGCAGTCCGTAATCGCGATGCAGCAGTTCTGGCAGCTTCTTCATCGCCTCATTTTCGAGCACGTATCCCACAGTCTGTGACAAGCCGCCCAGCTGTTTCTGAATGTCTCTGTCCGTTTCGGCGAGGCGCAGTGTTACCTCTGCCAGTCGCTCGATACGTTGCTCTGAACGGAGCTGCGCCTCTGTCAGTTGTTCCATGCGCTCGGTCAGCTGGTCTACACGCGCTGTCAACTGCGTCATCCACTCCGCGAGCTGGTCTACACGCGCTGTCAACTGGTCTACCCGTGCCGTCAACTGTTCCATGCGCTCGGTCAGCTGGTCTACACGCGCTGTCAACTGCGTCATCCACTCCGCGAGCTGGTCTACACGCGCTGTCAACTGGTCTACCCGTGCCGTCAACTGTTCCATGCGCTCGGTCAGCTGGTCTACACG
>CAKZNX010000349.1 GCA_937132045.1 uncultured bacterium | reverse complement strand
GCCTGTTCCATCCGCTGACGGAGCTGAACATAGGGCAGGAACGGTTCGCCGTCGGGGCGGTAGACCACCAGAGCGTCGTTGTCGATGCGGAACTGTGTTCCGAGGCGCGGACTCACCCAGCCGTCCATGCTGTCAATCGGCTCCAGCGTGCCGTTGCGCCGCAGCCAACCGTCCAGAATGCCAAGGTCGGGGTCGTACTGGTAGTATTCCTCCACTCCGTAGCGCTCGTAAAACCGAAACTTTTCCATCAATGGGCGGTAGCGGTTACCTGGAGAGAGGATTTCAAACACGACGTGCGGAGGAATATTGTCTTCCTCCCACTGCCGGTAGCTACCGCGGTGACCCTTGGGTCTACCGAAGACAACAAACACATCGGGGGCGGTGCGAATCTCCGGATGCCCCTCCACCGGATACCACAGCAGGTCCGCCGCGACGAAGACATCTTCGCGGTCGGCAAAAAGCGCGCAAAGGTTGTCGTACAGGTAGACGATATACTCCAGCTGCCTGGTGTTATCTGCCATCGGCTGACCGTCCGAATCCGGATATACGATTTTCGTCGCGACTTGCTGGATTGCCATTGTTCATCACCGCCCCCCATTATACCACGCTACGGCTCGATCTTCGTGCCCAGCACCTGCAGGAACTTCGCCAGCCAGTCGGGATGGGCGGGCCATGCCGGCGCTGTCACCAGATTGCCGTCCACCACTGCTTTGTCCATCGGCACGTCCACATACTCGCCGCCCGCCGCCCTTACCTCTGGACCGACTGCCGGGTAAGCGGAAGCCTTCTTGCCATGCAGTGCGCCCGCCGCAGCCAGCAGCTGTGCCCCGTGACATATCGCAGCGATGGGTTTGCCGGACTCTGCGAAGTGCTTGACGATGTTGACAACACGCGGATTCAGGCGGATGTACTCCGGCGCGCGCCCTCCCGGTATCACCAGCGCGTCGTAATCCTCTGCCTTTACGTCGTCGAAGCTGTAGTTCAAGGCGAAGTTGTGCCCGGGTTTCTCGCTGTAGGTCTGGTCGCCCTCAAAGTCGTGCACCGCGGTGCGCACTTTGTCGCCCGCCTTTTTGCCCGGGCAGACTGCGTGCACCTGATGTCCCACCATCAAAAGCGCCTGAAATGGCACCATCACCTCATAATCTTCCACGAAGTCGCCAACGAGCATGAGGATACGCTTTGCCGCCATTGTCAGCACCCTCCTTCCCGAGTCTTGCTATCTTATTATAGCGCAATTCTACATGTAGGGGGCGCATAGCGGGTCTCCCACCACCATGTCTTTCCAGAACAGGTAGGGGGTTGCCATCCAGAAACTTTCGGCGAGGGTATAGCCATCGGTATACCGGTCGAAGAGGATGTCGGCACGGCACAGGGCGTCGGCATACGGCTCGGACACGTAGCCTTTCACGCCGGTCACGCCCGACTTAATCAGGTCGGCAATGAGCGACTGCCCTCTGTCGGTGGGCGTGAAGGTGCGCGCGCTGGTGGACACAGCGGTCTCGGCGATAGCGCCCGGCAAAAAGGTGTTGCTGAGAGACAGCTCCTTCTTGTATTGAGGGTCGTTACTTCCCCATGAGTAGTAGCCCATCAGCCCTTTCTGGTTACCGATGAACTCTCTGGAGTCGTCCAGCAGAACGCGCAGTTTCTTACGCTGGAGCAGCTGGGCGGCTCGTCGCATCGATTCGTTCACCTCAGCGTAGACACTGCGCTGGTGCGACGGGCTGACATCCAGCACGAACAGCCCATCGGTGCGACGTGCTTTTAGAGCACGTTCCAGTAAGGCACCCGCATCGGCGAAGGTGTAGCCTTCCAGCCGATTAACCAGATACAGCCCCCCGAACCGCACGGAAGAGAAGGGCTCCTTCCTGCTGAAATAGGGGTTGCGGCTGCGCGGCGATACGGTGACGTTCATGCACATCAGCAGGCTGTCCACCGAGTAGCCCTGCTGTGCGGTTTTGATGGGTAGCCCTTTCACAATCAGCAGGAAGTCCACCCTGTCGGTGAGTTTGCGGTCGCGCAGTGCCTTGCGCACCTGCGCCTGAATATCTGTCAGATAGTCGCCTTCAGGGATGCTTTCCGAGGTGGTGCATTGCACCAGGATGAGATGCTCCTCCGGCACCGCCCGGTCGCGACAGTACTGCCTCGCCAGCTTTTCCGAATCGGGCTGAGCGCGGTTGGCGATGACAGCCACTCGCCGACCGGGCGGGTTCGCCAGAGGTTGGTACCGCATGATGCCCCCTCAGCTTCCTACTGCGCGCGAACCTACCATGCTGGGTGCGCCCGCAGGTTGTCGCCTGAGTGGCTCGTCCATGCCGAGCAGGGCGTTGAACTCTTTGACATCTTTTGCCTTCGCCAGCGCCTCTTCGTAGGTGACCGCGCCGCTTTTCACCAGCGAAGCCAGCGACTGATCGAGCGTCATCATGCCCTGCTTGGTGCCGGTCTGGATGAGCGAGGTGAGCTGGAACGTCTTTGCTTCGCGGATGAGGTTGCGCACGGCAGAGGTGCCGACCAGTACCTCGAAAGCCGCCACACGCCCTTTGCCGTCGGCGCGTTTGCAAAGGGTCTGCGAGATGACGCCCACCAGGTTCACCGACAGCTGCATTCGGATTTGCTGTTGCTGGTAGAGCGGGAACACGTCGATGACGCGGTCCACCGTCTGCACGGCGTCGGGTGTGTGCAGGGTGCCAAACACCAGGTGCCCCGTTTCCGCCGCCGTGATGGCGAGATGTATCGTCTCGAGGTCACGCATCTCACCCACAAGGATAACGTCCGGGTCCTGACGCAGAACGAACTTCAGCGCGTTCGCGAAAGAATGGGTATCGGTGTCCAGCTCACGCTGGTTGACCAGCGCCACCTTTGGCTCATGCACGAACTCTATCGGGTCTTCGACGGTGACGATGTGCACCGGGAAGTTCTGGTTGATGTAGTGAAGCATCGCCGCCTGCGTGGTGGACTTGCCCGAACCGGCAGGACCGGTCACCAGCACCAGCCCTCGCGGGCGCTCGGCAAAGTAGCGACACACAGGAGGCAGATGCAGTTCCTCCATTGTTTGAATGCGATAGGGGATAACGCGGAACGCCCCCTGCACGTTACCGCGTTGCTGGTAGATGTTTCCGCGGAAGCGCGAAACGCCCTTCACTTCGTAGGCGAAGTCCAGCTCCAGGTCCTTTTCGAAGCGGGCGCGCTGTTCCGCCGAGACCACACTGAAGCACAACTCGCGCACCTGTTCGGGCGTCAGCTTCCCGTACTCCTGCATCGGGTACAGGTCGCCGTAGATGCGCGCCATGGGATATTGATTCGCCTTCAAATGCAGGTCGGAACCGTCCTTTTGCACCACTTTCGTAAGAAGCTCGTCTACGGTAACCGTCATCGTTCATCTCCCTCAGGTTGCTCTATGTTTGGGATACCCAAAAGTTGTCGTGAAACCGCCCGTGCCGGCGAGAACTGCGGGTTCACATGCTGGCGGTAGAACGTGGCGATGGCGTTCACGCAGATGCCGGTGGCAACCGCTACGTTCAGCGAGGTGGTGACGCCATACAGCGGGATTGCCACGCGCTGTTCGCACTCTGCCAGCACCTCAGGCGGCACCCCGTGCAGCTCCTCGCCGATGACCAGCGCGGCTGGGAACCGCCACTGCATGCTCTCCAGCGGGATTGCTCTCGCATCCAGGTGCAGCGCCACGACGCTGAAGCCTTTCGCTTTCAGCGAACGCACCTCTTCCACCGGGTAGCTCCAGCGGTGAGGCTGCCATTTCTCCGCGCCGACCGCGCCCGAGTAGTTCTTCTCGCGACCGTCGCACCGGCTGAACACCACTTCCTGCACGCGGAACGCCTCCGCAATGCGCAGGATGTTGCCGTGGTTGATCTCCTTATCCAGATAACTGCACACAATCACCAATGGCAGCCTCGGCAGGCTTGGCAACCTCTGGCGCAATCCGGGGTCGGTTTCCGGGCGCCCGCTGGCTTCCCATTCGCGCCGTATGTGCTCGGGCACAGCAACGCTCATGCTATACTGAGACACCTGCCATCATACGCTGAGCACGCTGCTCGAAGTCGCGCGGGTTGGAGGATTTGGCGATGGCGTCTTCGAAGTCCACCAGTCCCCTGCGCACCAGTCCCAGCAGGCAACTGTCCAGCGTTTGCATCCCGTACTCGGCGCCGGTCTGAATGTCCATATACAGCTGGTGCGTCTTGCCCTCACGGATGAGATTTCGCACGGAAGGCGTCGCCACCATCAGCTCGAAGGCAGCAACACGCCCTGTTCCCTGTGCGTTGGGCAGGAGGGTCTGTGAGATTACTCCCACCAGCACCACTGATAACTGCATTCGGATCTGCTGTTGTTGTTCCGGCGGGAACACGTCCACGATTCGGTCGATGGTTTGCGGAGCGTCCTGCGTGTGAACGGTGGACATCACCAGGTGCCCCGTTTCCGCTGCCGTGATGGCGAGATGTATTGTTTCCAGGTCGCGCATCTCGCCTACGAGGATGACGTCGGGGTTCTGGCGCATCACGTGGCGCAGGGCGTCGGCGAATGAGTGGGTGTCCACGCCCAGCTCGCGCTGGTTGATCACCGAAAGCTTGTCGTGATGCATATACTCGATGGGGTCCTCGATGGTCATGATGTGGCAGCGCTTGTGGGTATTGATGTAGTCGATCATCGCTGCCAGCGAGGTGGACTTGCCCGACCCGGTGGGGCCCGTGACGAGCAGAAGCCCTCGAGGTCTCATACACAGGTCCTTCACTGCGGGCGGCATTAGCAGTTCGTCGATGGTGCGGATACGAAAGGGTATCAGGCGCAGAGCCGCGCCTACACAGCGCTGCTGCCAGAACATATTCACGCGGAATCGTGCCAGCCCTGGCACCTCGTAGGAGAGGTCGAGTTCTTTGTTCTGTTCAAAGCGCTGTCTGCGCTCCTCGTTGAGGATGGCGTACAACAGGTTCTTCACATCCTCTGCGGTGAGGCGCGGCAGGTCGGTGCGCTTCAGGTCGCCGTGGATGCGCAGGATGGGCGGCTCGCCCGCACGCAGGTGCAGGTCGGATGCATCACGCTGAACCACCATGCGCAACAGGTCGTCTATGTGCATTGTGCCCGTTTTCCTCCCAGAATCGGCAGTATATGCGTGCAATTTCGGGTCATCGCCTCAGCATCTGGCGCATTTCGGTAAGGTTGCCTGCGTACGCCAGCGCATCCTCCTCAGTGATCAGCCCCTGTTTGTAGTATTTGTGGAGGCACTGGTTCATGGTCTGCATTCCCCAGAACCCGCCTTCTTCGATAGCGCTATAGATCTGCCCCACGCGCCCTTCCTCGATCAGTTTGGCGATGGTTGGCGTGGAGATCATCACCTCCACCGCAGCGATACGCCCGCTGCCGTCCTTCAGCGGCACCAGCTTCTGCGACACAATACCTCGCAGAGAGTTAGCCAGACGCATACAGATTTGTGCCTTGTCGTGGGGCGGGAACATGTTGATGATGCGATCCATCGTCTCCGCTGCACTGGGTGTGTGAACGGTGGAGAAGACCAGGTGCCCGGTTTCCGCCGCCTGCAGGGCAACGTGCATGGTCTCGATGTCGCGCATCTCACCGATGAGGATGACATCCGGGCTCTCACGCACCACGTACTTCAGCGCGTCACTGAAGCTATCGGTGTCGATGCCTACCTCGCGCTGGCTGACGATCGCCTGCCGGTCGGGGTGCACGAACTCGATCGGGTCCTCGATGGTGACGATGTGACAGCGGCGCGTGCTGTTGATCAGGTCGATCATCGCTGCCAGTGTGGTGGACTTACCACAGCCCGTGGGACCCGTCACCAGCACCAGACCCTGCCGCTGTTTGGCGAGTTCAGCAACGGACGGAGGCATCTTGAGCTCCTCGAGGGAGTAGATGCTGAGCGGGATAAGGCGGCATACCATCGCGATGCTTCCGCGCTGCTGATAGATGTTGGCGCGCACGCGGGTGATGCCCTCGATGGTGAAGGCGAGGTCGAGCTCATGTCGGTGCTCGAAGCGCCCAATCTGCTCGTGGGTCATCACGCTGTAAGCGAGGTTTCGCGTGTCGTCTGCCGTGAGCGGCGGCAGATCCATGGGCTGCACCTTACCGTGCACTCGCAACGTGGGCGGGGTGTTCTCTTTAATGAACAGGTCGGACGCCTTGACCGATGCGCCGTAGCGCAGTAACTCGCTGAGTTCCAACATGGGCGTTATCCCTCTCTTGTGGATTCACGACGTTTTACGGATGCCGGCAACCGGGAAGGATGGCGCGTTGCCCAGCGCATGACCAGATATGCCATGCCTCCCAGCGCCAGGGAGATCAATGCCCAACCGGCGATTCGCCACCCCTTTGCGACTTCCTTGCGCTGTGGGGGGGCGGTTTGTACCTGCACAGGTTGCAGAAAGGGCACGCGCAGGTCGGCTTCAGGCGTGTGTCGCAGGATACGCACCTGATAGCGGTAAACGCCTGGTGTCTGGATGAGCTTTATCTGAAGGTCGGGCGTAGACCACTCGCGCAGACCCTGGAAGGGCATCTCTCCTTGCACGAAAAAATAGAGCTCGAAGTAAGCCAGGTCGGAGAAGGCACGCAAGAAAGGCTCGACGGGCAGGCCGCCACTGCTGCGGTCGATGACCCGTTCGGCGCGCCCGATGACATCGGTAATCGGCGAAAGGGTGGTGCCTGCTTCGGTACGGGGACGTTCGGTGCGCACGCGCAAGAGTTTACCCTGCCATCCTCCGTACTCCATGAGGCGCTGGAACCTCTCGGCAGCTTCTTTTTCCGGTACGGTGGTGTTGAAAGCGAATGTCACCCGGTCTTCGCCCATGCCGGTGGAGATAACCACTATGGTGGCTTGTAGAGGAATGTTCTGCGATTCCTGCGCCGTTGTCGCTCCGGTGAGTAGACAGGCGACCAGAACCAGCCACATCAGATGCATCGGTGGTTGAAAGCGACCCCGTGGTTCAGATTCGTCTTTTCCAACGGCGCAACTGCTCATTACGTTCCTGCACGGCTTTTGTGATGATACCTGCTCAGGACACACACAGATTGTATCAAACCAGCAGGCGAAAGGTCAAGGTTTCACGAGGTCAACGCGGATGCGGATACCACTCGAACAGAATATCCCGCCGGAAGCCCGGCGGGATGTTCGCTACAGGCTTAGCCCACCCCCGCAGGTTCGGGTGGGTTCTCTGCCTCGGATATCTCCTTCTTCAGGAACACCAGCGTGCCGTCCTCGTCCAGCGCAGCCACCACCGTGTCGCCTTCGCTGAAGCGTCCCAGCAGGATCTCCTCTGCCAGCGGGTCTTCAATTAGCCTCTGCACGGCACGCCTCAACGGGCGGGCGCCGAACTGCGGGTCGAAGCCTTCGCGCGCCAGCATCTCGCGCACTTCCTGTGTGACCTCCAGTTCGATACCCTGCGCGCGCGCCTGCTGAGCCACCCGACCCACCATCAGCTCCACAATCTGCAGGATCTCGTTGAAGGTGAGCGCGTGGAACACCACGATCTCGTCGATGCGGTTAAGGAACTCGGGGCGGAAGGTGCGCTTCAGCTCTTCCATGATGCGCCCCTTCATACTTTCATACTCGCGCTCGGTCTCTTCCTTCGGCTTGGCGCTGCTGAGGAAGCCCATGCTCGGCTCGCCCTGAATGGAGCGGGCTCCAAGGTTGGAGGTCATGATGATGACCGTATTCTTGAAGTCCACCACTCTGCCCTGCGAGTCGGTCAGGCGTCCATCCTCGAAAATCTGCAGGAGGATGTTGAACACCTCCGGATGCGCCTTTTCGATCTCGTCCAGCAGAACCACAGAGTAGGGCTGGCGTCGCACCGCCTCGGTGAGCTGTCCTCCCTCCTCGTAACCCACGTAGCCGGGAGGCGCGCCCACCAGCCGGGATACCGCAAACCGCTCCATATACTCGGACATATCGAGGCGGATGAGGTTGTTCTCGTTGTCGAACAGAAACGCTGCCAGTGCTCGCGCCAGCTCGGTCTTGCCGACGCCGGTGGGCCCCAGAAAGATAAAGGTGCCTATCGGTCGCTTCGGGTCTTTCAGGCCGGAACGCGCACGCCGAATCGCCTTGCTGACCGCCACCACCGCCTCGTGCTGACCGATGAGGCGCTTGTGCAACTCTTCCTCCATTTTCAGCAACTTCACCGTCTCAGCCTCCATCAGGCGGGAGACGGGAATGCCCGTCCACGACTGCACGATGTGCGCTACCTCATCCTCGGTGACGACGGTTCGCATCTCCTGGCGTTTCAGGTTCCAGTCCTGTTCGAGGTCGGCGGCGTGGTTCTGCAGGGTGCTGCGATGCGAACGCAGCTCCTGAACGCGCGAGTAGTCGCCCGACTTGTGCGCCTGCTCGAGCTCCTTCTCAATGCGCCCCAGCTGCTGTTTCACCTGTCGCAGTTCGCGTGGGGGCAGGGAGTACTGCAGGCGCACCCGCGATGCCGCCTCGTCGATCAGGTCTATCGCCTTGTCGGGCAGGTAACGGTCGGTGATATAGCGGTCAGCCAGTCGCACCGCAGCAACGATCGCGCTGTCCTCAATCTGCACGCGGTGGTGCTGTTCGTAGCGATCTCGCAGTCCGCGCAGGATTTCGATGGCTTCATCGACGCTGGGTTCGCGCACCTGCACCGGCTGGAAGCGTCGCTCCAGAGCGGCGTCCCGCTCGATGTATTTGCGGTATTCGTCCAGCGTGGTGGCGCCGATACATTGCAGTTCACCGCGTGCCAGCGCCGGCTTCATGATGTTGGAGGCGTCGATGGCGCCCTCCGCTGCGCCGGCACCAACCAGCGTGTGCAGTTCATCGATGAACAGGATGACCTCGCCCTGCGCTTTTCGCACCTCCTCCAGCACACGCTTCATGCGCTCTTCGAACTCGCCCCGGTATTTGGTGCCTGCCACCAGCCCGGCGAGGTCGAGCGCCACGATACGTCGGTCCTTCAGCACTTCGGGGATGTCGCCCGAGACGATACGCTGAGCCAGCCCTTCCGCTATTGCCGTCTTGCCCACGCCCGGCTCGCCGATGAGCACCGGGTTGTTCTTGGTACGGCGGGAAAGAATCTGGATGACGCGTTCGATCTCGGTGTGTCTGCCAATAACGGGGTCGAGCTTCTCCTGCCGAGCCAGCTCGGTGAGGTCTCTGCCGAACTCGTCGAGGGTGGGGGTGCGTGAACGCTGTCGGGGCGCCGGGGCACCGGTGTCGCTGGATTGCAGAGCCATCACCTCCCGGCGAGCGCGTTCGAGGTCCACGCCGAGTTTGGCAAGCACTCTGCCTGCCAAGCCTTCTCCCTCGCGGATCAAGCCCAGCAGGAGGTGCTCCGTGCCAATATAGTTGTTGTTAAGCTGTCGCGCCTCGTCGTATGCCAGGTCGATCACACGCTTGGCACGGGGAGTGAGCTGCGTCTCCTGACCCAGCCGTCCCTCGCCCCGGGATACCTGACGCTCGATCTCACTGCGCACGCGACTGAGGCTAACTCCCATTCGCTCCAGAATGCGGGCGGCAACGCTGTCGGGTTCACGTACCAGACCTAGCAGGAGATGCTCGGTGCTGACATAGTTTTCACCCAAACGTCCCGCCTCTTCCTGGGCATAGAAGATGACGCGGCGAGCACGCTCAGTGAATCGCTGCCACATTGCTGACATGGGACCTCCTTGATCGGCAGCGGCGGTGCTGGCGGATGGTGCTCCTCTTCAGTGACGCCTACAAGCCGACCATTCTCTGCGAAAAGGTTCTTTCTGTCTATAAGGTTACCCGTTTTGACCTCGCAGATGCAAGCACGCCGCTGAAGAGGGTTATCCGTTGCGCACTTGCCGCACCAGCGTTCGCATCCTGATGGCTCGCCATTCGGCATCGTCGTGCTGTGCCTCCCAGCGAACTGCCATCAGCATCTCTTTCCAGACCTCAGTGCTCAGTCTGCCCCAGCCAGCCGCCGCGGCAAGACTGACAGTTGACAGCATCTGCAAGGCATCTGCGGCTCTCAAGGTGCGTTCCCTTCCAAGAGTATAATACACCTGTTCTGCTTCTTCGTGCAACTGCCCAGCGTGGTGCTGAAGCAGATACTCCAGCGCGCGTCCTTCTGCCTGCGCGATGAACTGCGCGGTACCTGCCACCTGCGCCGCGAGGGTGGCTTCGTCTTCCCCGATGCTGTGCAGGTTGGATACCTGAAACAGCGCGCTGACCGGAGTGCCCTCGCCATACAGACCGCGTATGGTGCCACCGAGTTCAGTGGCTGCCTCCCACACGCTGTGCAGCTGTCCGCTGCGTTCCAGCGCCGGGGTATGCATCATCACCGAGATACGCAACCCCCACCCGATGTTCAGTGCCGAGGCAGTTAACCATCCGTAATTGTTGGAGAAAGCCAGTTCGTCCTGCAGTGCCATCGCTTCCAGGGCGGCTCGTACCAGCGCGATGCTCTCGCGCACCTGCAAACCGGGCAGTACCGCCTGCACACGCAGGTGGTCTTCTTCGTTCACCAGCACGCTGATCGTCCGGCTCTCGTCCACAATTAAGGAGCCGTATGGGTAGCTGTCGCGCAGCGGCGGGCTGGCGAGGCGCAGGTCGACCCAGCGCTGCCTTTCCGAGGGCTTCATTCGGTGAGTCTGCAGCACCTCAAAGCGCCAGTGGCTGGCACCCACCGCCTGCTCCACGTGCCGGCGCACCTGCTGAAGTTCCTCACCATCCGCGCGCCATGGAAAGGGCGCCCAGATGAAGTTTCGGGCGTATCGCGCACGACTGCTGATGATGGGTTGCGGTTGCGTCAGGGCGTTCAGCCACGCGGCATCGGGATGTGGGGAGGAGAGCGGCGGCAGGGAGGCTGGCGCAGCGTCGGGCAGGGGATCGCCCACATGTTCGGTAGGCATGGCGCATCGCCTCAGCCACCCGTCGACGGCGTCTGGAAACAGTCGGTAGCATTTCGCACAGCCTGCTACTCCCTGCTGGGAGATGGCTACCGTTTCGGTTGCACAGCGAGGACAGATGGAGACCTCCTGCCGAGGCGGCGTGCCCGGAAGCTCGCGAAAGAGGGCGGCGGCAACGGCTACCTCATCAGGGGCGAAACGCATCAGAGCGCGGCGGGTGCATTCTGCACACAGATACCGGCTTTGTGCGATGGTGTGCACCCGCCATTGAACCGCGATGCTTCCGCAAACCTCACAGCGTTGCTCAGACAGGCGTGCCACTGCTCTGGGTGTGTTCCCGGAAAGCGGCGATAATGCGGTGGGTCATCTCGCCCGGCTTGCCCGTGCCGATGGGACGGTCATCAAGGGTGACCATCGGTATGACCTCGGCGGCGGTGCCGGTGAGGAACGCCTCGTCGGCGGTGTACACATCGTACAGGGTCAGCATGGTCTCGCGTACCGGAATGTCCATCTCCTCCGCCAGCATCATCACCGTGGCGCGGGTGATGCCCGCCAGGATGCCGGCGGATGGCGGTGGGGTGTGCAGGACGCCGTGCTTGATGACAAAGATGTTATCTCCGGTTGCCTCGGCAACGTAGCCTTCGATGTTGAGCATCAGCCCCTCGCCCGCGCCGACGCGGTTCGCTTCCATCTTCGCCAGAATGTTGTTGATGTAGCGTCCCAGCGATTTGATGCGCGGGTCGAGCGATTGCGCGGGCGGCACCCGCGTGGAAACGGTCACTACATGCAGTCCGTTTTCATACATGTCTGGCGGGTACAGCGCCAGATCCGCTGTGGAGATGGCAATGGTTGGTTCATGGCGGATGTGTCTGGGGTCGAGCCCCAGCCCAACACCTCGCGAGACGGTCACTCGGATGTAACAATTGGTTTCACCGTTTTCACGCACCACCGCTTTAATTCGCTCGGTCATCTCTTCCTTGCTGATGGGGATGTGGATCATCAGCGCGCGTGCGCTGTGGTAGAGGCGGTCGACATGCTCCTGCAGCTTGAAGATACGCCCGTTGTAAGCGCGAATGCCTTCAAAAACACCGTCGCCGTACAGGAAGCCGTGGTCGTAGAGGTCGATCTTCGCCTCCGCGGATGACACCATCTGTCCGTTCAGGTTCACGAAACGTCGCATCGTATTCCCTCCTGTAGCGGTTTCAGTATAGCGTGCAGGATAGCAGACGTCAACCTTCGCCCGAAAGGGGATGGATTCTCCGCAAAGAGACGGGTTTTTCCGCCGGGCAGTGCGAACCCCGCAGATGGGCGGGCACCTTTTTGCCGTCATCATCGTATATACTGTATGCGCCCTGCTGCATCCAACGGTGCCGTTTGACACCGGGCAGGGCTTTCGGTATACTATCCGACGGTGGTTTTTGCCACAAAACCGATATCACTGGCGCCAACCCAAAGGAGGCATCGCACGTACGATGGAGTCAGCCATCAAGATTGTAGGTCTAACCAAAGAGTACCTGAATAAAACGACCGGCAAGATGGTCCGCGCTGTAGACGATTTGCATCTGGAAGTTCATCAGGGAGAAATCTTCGGGTTCTTGGGACCAAACGGCGCGGGCAAAACCACAACCATCAAAATGCTGCTCGGGCTTATTTTCCCAACAAAGGGCGATGCTTGGATCTTCGGCAAGCCGATTGGTGATGTCAGCATCAAGAAGCAGTTAGCCTACCTTCCCGAAAGCCCTTACTTCTACGAATATCTGTCCGGTCGTCAGGTGCTGGATTTCTATGCCCGCCTGTTCGGCATCCCCGCTTCTGAGCGAAAGAAGAAGGTGGATACGTTGCTGGACATGGTGGGGCTGTCGCGTGACGGCGACAAGACGCTGCGCAACTATTCGAAGGGAATGCTGCAGCGTATCGGCATTGCTCAGGCGCTCATCAATGACCCGATATTGCTCTTCCTCGACGAACCCACGTCAGGTCTGGACCCGATGGCGCGCATCGAGATACGCGACCTCATCATCCGCCTGAAACAGCAGGGCAAGACGGTCTTTCTCAGCTCGCACCAGCTGTTGGAGGTGGAGCTCATCTGCGACCGCGTGTCCATCCTGAACCGCGGCAAACTGCTGAAGGCAGGCAAGCTGGAGGACCTGTTGCCCAGCGGACGGGTGGAGATCGTCGCCGAGAACGTCGACGACGGCGTGGTGGAGAAGATCCGCGCGCTGGGCGGTCAGGTTCAGCGCACGAACGGTCGCGTTGTCGTTCAGCAGCCGGATGATGCGTCCGTCAGCAAGGTGGTGGACATCATCCGCGGCGCCAACGGCGTCATCCGCCTGCTCACTCCGCAGCGACGCACTCTGGAAGAACTCTTCGTTGCCACCATTGAGGAGGTCGAAAAGCAATGACGGCAGTTTTCGCAATCGCCTACAACACCGTGCGTGAGGCGCTGAGCCGGCGTGTGGTGTTGCTGTTTCTGTTCGGGGCACTGGTGCTGATTATTCTGTCGCCCCTGTTCAGCTTCCTCTCGCCTCGTGAGGAGCTGACCCTGCTCAAGAGCCTGGGACTGGGCGTGATCCAGCTCGCGTCGATGTTCATCTGCATCGTGCTGGGCATCTCGCTGATCCCCAACGAGATCGAGCGACGCACCATCTACACCGTGCTCTCCAAGCCGGTTCAGCGATACGAATTCGTTCTGGGCAAGTTCCTCGGTGGAATCCTCACCATGCTGTTCAATATCCTGTTCATGGGCATCTTCTTCTTTGCGGTGGTGGCGTTCCGAGGAACCCCGAAACAGGCGCTGGACCTGTGGAAGGGCTTCGTGATGATATTCTTCCAGATGAGCATTCTGGTGTCTCTGGCGATCTTTTTCTCGGTGTTCCTCACGCCCTTCGTGAACTTCTTCATGTCGCTGGGCGTGTACATCGTGGGCACGCTATCCAGCGTCACGGAGTCGTTGATGAAGGGCGAGAACCGCACCATCATCCAGAAGGGCATCGGCGCTGTGTTGCACTACCTGTTGCCCAACTTCGGCAACTTCAATGTGCAGAACAAGATCATCCATCCGGAGACGCGCATCATCAACGAGGGACTGTATTACGTCCAGAACATCGGCTACGCCATCCTGTATATTGCGGTGTTGCTCATCATCGCGGTAATCATCTTCGACCGGCGTGAGGTGTAGCCATGCGGCGAACGCAGTTAATCCTTGTCGTGCTGGTGCTATGGGCACTGAGCGCCGCTTTGCAGACCGCGATCGACCCCAGCCGCAAGCAGTTCGAACCGAAAGTGGAGGGGCTGTTCGGCAAGATGACCGGACTGCCCACGGAGTACATCTTCGGCACCATGCTGGGCTTCCGCGAAGTGGTGGCAGGTGCGCTGTGGGTACGAGCGGACTCGTTCTTCCACGAGGGCAACTACGATGCCATTCTGCCCATCATCCGCCTGGTGACCTGGCTGGACCCGCACAACCTGGACGTGTACAGTACAGGCGCGTGGCACATCGGCTACAACTTCACCGACACCGAGCAGCGCTCGGACCGGCGCTACCTCTCCGCCGCGTTGAAACTGCTGGAAGAGGGCGTGGAAAATAACCCCGACGTGTACGACATCTACTTCGAGATGGGGTGGATGTGGTACGACAAAATCAAGCAGGGACACCATGCCGTGCGCTGGTTCCAGCACGCGTACGAGTTCCCCGACCGCCCCGACGAGTACTCGCCGGGCATCCCTCCAGCCAGACGGCACATGCTGGCGCACGCCTGGGAGAAGGCGGGGCTGATCGATCAGGCACTTGTCACCTGGCAGGACATCATCCAGCGTCACGAGCGCTACCTGAAACAGCATCCCAAAGAATATATGGCGAAGGTGCAGGTGGATGTTGCCAAGCACAACTACGCCCTCACCGACGTTCGCCAGTACCGGCGCTACTTGAAGCAGCCGCCGGATACACAGCCGCCGCTGGATGTGAAGTTCGACGTGCAGGTGCGGGTGGTGGAGCCCAAGGTCATCGAGGTCTCTGGCACGGTGGCGCTCGGCGAATACTTCGACGAGCAGATGCAGAAGATGGACTTCCGACCCGGTCGCGTGGACGTGGTGCTGCGTGATGAGGGCTACAAGTCGTCCATCCTGCCCACCGATGAGAAGGAGGCGGGGGAAGTGTGGCGCCAGCAGGTGTTCACCTTCGAGGTGCCCGACGTGACCATTATGCAGGAGCAGATTGCCATCATTAAGGGCAAGTTCAAGCGCAAGATCGACATGAGCAAAGACCCGATGATGTACAGCTTCAAGGCTCCGCGCTATGTGGTGACGGTGCGCTTCAACCCCCCTTATGCGCCACCGCAGACTCAGGACCGGATTGGCTGGCGCGGTGAGGGCATCACCGACAAACGCTACCTGCGCCAGGACGAGATAACATTGGTCGACAAAGACAATAAGGAGTACACCGTACCTGTCCGGCGCGTGCGCAAGCACCTGCTGTTGACGCGCGAACAGCTGCTCAGCGGTAAGGGCGAAGCCACCGAGTACACGGCGCTGGAATAACGCAGTGCCTTGTGCTACAATAGTGATAGAGTAGCCGTGCTAGCCGGGGAGCTAGCGGTGCCCTGTACCCGCAATCCGCTACAGCGGGGGTGAATCCCTGCCCGCGGTGTCGTCTTGTGGGCAGTGCCTGCGTAAGTGGCGTCGATGGCTGGGCCCTGCGCAACGGCTGGCGTGTCAACCCCGCCAGGTCCGGAAGGAAGCAACGGTCCGCACGTTCTCCGTGTGCCGCAGTGTTACCCAGCCGGAGTCAACTGCGCTGGTCGACACCCGGAAGGCGACCATCAACGGCAGGTGCACGGCTACTCTATCACTCTGGCACTTGCGAGTTTCCCCCGATGATGGTTGTAACGGGCATGATGAGGCGATATGTGACCCTGCTGGTGTGTTTGTGGCTGGCGGTTTCATCGTCCGGGGCTGCAGACACGCTCGAGCGCGAAGTGCGCTTCGTCAGCGACGGCACAACGCTGGTGGGCACACTGACCCTGCCTGCCTCCACATCTCCTGCGCCTGCTCTGCTGATGATACCCGGTAGCGGCGCGGTAGACCGCAACGGCAACGGCGACGGTCTCAGAACCGACCTGTACCGCCAGCTCGCTCATCGGCTGGCGCAACTGGGCTACATTACCCTGCGTTACGATAAGCGCGGTATCGGCGCCAGCAAAGTGCCGGAGAAGGAACAGGGAAAAACCTCGCTGACTCAGGTGGCGCGCGATGCCATGTCCGCATATCAGTTTCTGCGACGGCAACCGGAGGTGGACGCACGGCGGGTGGGGTTGCTCGGATACGAGGATGGCGCCCTGATCGGCATGGCGCTGGCGAGCGAACTGCCCGAGCCACCGAGGGCGCTGGTGTGTCTGGCTCCGCCCGGGCGCACGCCTGCCATCATTCTGCGCGATAACCTGCAACAGCGCTGGCGGAGTGAAGGGGTAGCCGCTAGCCGTATTCAGCGAATGCTGGGCGACTTCGATTCGGCAATTGCGGCACTGTACTACCGACTGCCTCTGCCTCCCCTGCACGAAGAGGTGGCGCCCTACTTCATGCTGCCCGATCGCCCTTACCTTCAGGAGTTCTACTTCGAGAACCCTGTGGCGCGAATCAAGGCGGTCAGAATCCCGGTGCTTCTGCTGTACGGCGAACTGGACCGGCGGGTATCGCCGAAGCTGGACGGTGAACTGCTGTACCAGCAGGCGCGCAGCGCAGGAAACACCAAAGTGGTGTTGAAAGTACTCTCGGGCACAGCCCATGCTTTCAAAGCGGCCCCGGCGGGTGACACTCAGGAGGTTCTGACCAATCCGCAAGTTCCCCTTGCGCCCGGGCTGATGGACGCATTGAAGGAGTGGCTATCCGCCAACCTGTAAAGATGGCACACATCGCGCTCTACCGTAAATACCGTTCGCAGACCTTCGAGGATGTTGTCGGGCAGCAGCACGTCACCCAGACGTTGCAGAACGCTATCCGCACGGGCAAGGTGGCTCACGCCTACCTGTTCTGCGGTCCGCGCGGCACCGGAAAGACCACCACCGCCCGCCTGCTGGCAAAGGCGCTGAACTGCGAGCAGGGACCCACCCCAGAACCCTGCGATCGATGTGCGATGTGTGAGGCAATCCGTGAGGGCAGAGCGGTGGACGTGATCGAGATGGACGCCGCCTCGGAAACGGGCATCGACGACGTGCGCGAAACCATTATCGAAAACGCGCAATACATGCCCCAGCAAGCCCGCTATAAGGTGTACATCATCGACGAGGTGCACGACCTGTCCACCAAAGCGTTCGACGCCCTGCTGAAGACGCTGGAAGAGCCTCCGCCACATGTGGTCTTCGTGCTGGCGACCACAGAGGTGCAGAGGGTGCCGATCACCGTTCGTTCGAGGTGTATCCGCTTCGACTTTCGCCGCGCCACGCTGGAAGACCTCATCCTGCGCATCAACACGGTTCTGCAGCGGGAGGGACTGACCGCCGAGCCGGAATCAGTGCAAGCGATTGCGCGGGTGGCAGACGGTTCCTTTCGCGACGCCCTCAGCCTGCTGGAACAGGTGTTAGCCTACGCAGGTGGACATGTGGATTACGAGACCGTACGCTCGGTGCTGGGCATCGTGGATGAGGAGGCGGTTGGCGCAGTCATCAACGCGGCGGCGCGCGGCGACGTGGCGAAGGCGCTGAATGCGGCGGATGAGATGCTGACGCGCGGTAGCAGTGTGCGCACCATTCTGGAGGCGATTGCCCAGCGCGTGCGCGACCTGCTGTTTGCCGCAGTGGGGGCGCTGGACGAGAGCCTGCCGGTGGGGCAGATCGCCGCTCTGAAGGCTCAGGCGCAGACCTTCACCCCCGCCATGCTGAGTGCGATGCTGGATATTCTGGTGCGCGCACAGGCACAACTGCGGAATGTTCCCCAGCAGCGGCTGATCCTGGATATGGCGATGGTGCAGATTGCCAGCCTGAAAGCCGAATCTGCTCCCGCTCCGCACAAACCGGCGCTTCACGCCCCGGCAGAGAGCCAAGATGCTGCTCCGCAGTCGGCAGCGGTTCCTCCTCGCGCACCGGCACAGCGCACCGCGCCGGTGGCAAAAGCGGTAACGACTGCGCCCGACCCCAAAGCAGAGCCATCCGATGTTGATCCCGATGTTACGGTGTCTGCAAAGGCAAAGGAACGTGCCGCGGCGCCCGTGCCGAACCAGGCGCCCGGTTCTTCGTCCAGCGCAGAGCCATCTGCTCTGCTAAAGCAGGTTCAGGGATGGTGGGAGCAGATTATCGCGCGGGTGGGAGAGCGCAGTCGCGGTGGAGCGGAGGTGCTGCGGGCTTGCCAACCGGTGCGCGTGGAGGGAGACAATGTGGTGGTGTTGCAGTTTTACAGCGAGTTTCCCTTC
The DNA here is from genome assembly GCA_937132045.1 of uncultured bacterium. Lineage (GTDB taxonomy): Bacteria > Armatimonadota > HRBIN16 > HRBIN16 > HRBIN16 > HRBIN16. The sequence goes on along the minus strand of CAKZNX010000349.1, from coordinate 2,989 downwards.
TCGCAGATGAAGTCAGAGAAGCGCCGGCAGTTTGTCGAGAATACCATATCGGCTATTCTCGGCAGGCAGGTTGTGGTGCGCTGTGAGATGCCGCGCGCAAACGCCGCCGCTCCGGGTCAGGGCTCCAGCGCAGGCACGCAGGATGTCGACGATGTCAACGGTGAAGAATACGCCCGAGAGGTGGCGCGCGAGCTGAACGGATACGTCGAACGGGAGGTAGGATAAGAATGCGGAACCCCTTTGGTGCGAATCCGCGAGAACTTCAGCGGATGCTGGAACAGACCATGGAGCAGATGCAGAAGACTCAGCAGGAGCTGAAGGACCTGCGGGTGGAGTCTTCGGTAGGTGGTGGGGTAGTAAAAGCGGTCATGGACGGCACGGGCGAGCTGATCTCCATCGAGATTAACCCCATCGTGGTAGACCCCAACGACGTGGAGATGCTTCAGGACCTGATTGTCTCCGCAGTCAACGAAGCGCGTGAACAGGTGACCGCCGAAGCCGCCAGACGGATGGCGTCGATTCCGGGCATGCCCAACATCGATCTGGGAAACCTTTTCTGACCTATGGAGTACGCCAAGCCTCTGGCAAAACTGATTCGTGAGCTGGAGAAGATGCCCGGCGTGGGACCGAAGTCCGCCCAGCGGATGGCGTTTCACATCCTGCGGATGCCCGAGGAGGAGGTGCGTCTGCTGGCGGAGGCGATACTGGAGGTCAAAGAGCGCATCATCACCTGTACGCAATGCTTCAACTACTCGGACGAGAAGCTGTGCCCCATCTGTCGTAACCCCTCGCGCGATAGCTCCCTGCTGTGCGTGGTGGCAGATACACGCGACCTGATGGCGATCGAGCGCACACAGGAGTATCGTGGGCTGTACCATGTGCTGCAGGGTGTCATCTCACCGATGGATGGCGTCGGCGCCGAGCAACTGCGTATCCGCGAGCTGCTTGGGCGGCTGGAAGCGGGCAGGGTGCAAGAGGTCATCATCGCCATGAACCCCACCATCGAAGGCGATGCCACCGCGCTGTATCTCTCGCGCCTCATCAAGCCGCTGGGCATCCGGGTCACTCAGCTGGCGCACGGTATGCCCGTCGGCGGCGACCTCGACTACGCCGACCAGGCAACCCTCATCTCTGCCCTCGAGTGGCGACGTGAGCTGTAGTTCGCTGAAAGGGCTATGATGTCGCTGTAGTCCTGCCGACAATATTACCAGCGTGCCACGTTCTCTCGACCGCGAATGGGCACCATCCACCACAAGGACAGGCAACAATGTACGGTCGGCGTAAGATCGGCGAGATACTGGTTGATCTGGGATATATCGATCTCACCCAGCTGGACGAAGCGCTGCAGGAGCAGCAACGAGATGGCGGAATGCTGAGGCAGGTGCTGATTCGTCTCGGCTGCATCACTGCGGATCAGCTGGCTGAAGCGCAGGCAGAACAGTACGATGTGGACTACGAGAAGATCGACCCCGAATCCGCACAGCCAGAGGTAGTAGTCAGGCTCTCTGCCTCCATGGCAAGGAGCCTCAATGTGCTACCCCTGCGTGTCGAGGACGGCAAGCTGGTGGTGGCGATGCTGAACCCGCTGGATGTGGACGCTCTTGACGCCCTCCAGCGCCATACCGGGATGTATGTGAAGGCGGTATACACGAATCCAGCAGACCTTCTCAAAGCAATCGATTTCCATTACGGTGTCGCCGCTCCCAGCGCAGAGACGCTGGATGAGGTCATCTCCGATAGCGCGACGACACATGAGGGCGAGGAAGAGAGCGTTGACGACCTGCGCCGTGCCGTAGAGGACGCTCCGGTGGTGCGTATCGTGAACATGCTGCTGCTGGAGGCGGTGAATGGGCGTGCCAGCGACATCCACCTTGAGCCTCGCCGTACTCATCTGCAGGTAAGGTATCGCATCGACGGCGAACTTCAGCACATTCGCAATATCCCCCGCAGTCTGATGGCTGCCTGCATCTCGCGCATCAAGGTCATGGCGGACATGGACATTGCCGAAAGGCGCATACCACAGGACGGACGCATCACCATCAAGGTGGAAGGCAGACAGGTGGACCTGCGCGTTTCCACCCTGCCCATTCAGCACGGCGAGCGGGTGGTGATGCGCGTGCTCGACCGCGACCGGAGCATCCGTCGTCTGGATGAGCTGGGATTCTCTCCCCACAACCTCACCACCTTCCGCTGGCTTCTGCAACAGCCAAACGGTATCATTCTGGTGACAGGCCCCACCGGCTCCGGCAAAACAACCACCCTCTATGCTGCTCTGCGCGAGATTCAGTCGGTTACGCGCAACATCATTACCTGCGAAGACCCCATTGAATACGAGCTGGAAGGTATCAACCAGTCCAACGTGAACGAGAAGGCGGGGCTGACGTTTGCCGCCCAGTTGCGTGCCATCCTGCGCCAGGACCCCGACGTGGTGCTGGTCGGCGAGATACGCGATCAGGAGACGGCAGAGATTGCCTGCCGCGCAGCGATGACCGGGCACCTGGTGCTTTCCACGCTGCATACTAACGATGCCGTCAGCGCCATCCCAAGGCTCATTGATATGGGTGTGGAGCCTTTCCTCATCAGCTCCTCACTGGTGGGGGTGGTGGCGCAAAGGCTGGTGCGGGTCATCTGTCCGCACTGCAAACAGCCGTACGAGCCGAACCAGGCAGAACTGCGCATCATTGGGCGTGAGGTGAGCGAACTGTATCGTGGCGTCGGCTGCGCCGCCTGCGCTGGGCGCGGTTATCTGGGAAGGGTGAGTGTGCACGAGATCCTTCTGGTTGACGACGAGATACGCGCGTTGACCGTGCGGCAGGCTCCCAGCAGCGAGATACTGGAGGCTGCCGTGCGACAGGGAATGGTGCCGATGGCGCTGGATGGCATCGAGAAGGCGGTTCAGGGCATCACCACGCTGGAGGAAGTCACCGCCAAGGCGTTCATCTCTTCGGGCGCGCCGCCCATTGACGTGCTGGAAGCCGCCTGAGCGCAC
>CAKZNX010000348.1 GCA_937132045.1 uncultured bacterium | reverse complement strand
CGAAGCAATGACACGGGTGGCAACTTAATTGACAATATGGTATAATATATAGCATGTTTGTCACGAAACGGCGAGGAGGTGCGGCGGTCTTGAGGCTTGAACCAGACGATATCGTGCAGGCGGATTTCTTCCCAGAGCCGGTCCGGGTCATCCGGGTTCAGTCTATGGGTGGCGGGCTTCAGATCGAAGCAGTCGGGCTGAACACGCATCAGTATTACGCTCGGATGCTGACGGCTGACGACCTGCAACGATTGCAGAAACGGTCGGCAAGTCCCTGCGACCTGTCAGGTAACCCCGAATACTTCTTCCTGGCAGTCGAGGCGCATCGAATCCGTTTTGCTCACCAGTTCGATCCCTACTTAGCGGTCAACGCATCTCAGGTAGACCCCCTACCGCACCAGATTGACGCGGTCTACCACCACATCCTTCAGAAGCCGCGCATCCGATTCCTGCTTGCCGACGACCCCGGCGCTGGCAAGACCATCATGACCGGGCTGTTGATCAAAGAGCTCAAGTACCGTGGGCTCATCCGGCGGGTGCTGATCGTGGTGCCGGGACATCTGAAAGACCAGTGGCAGCGGGAGATGAAGGAGCGCTTTGGCGAGAACTTTCTGATCGTCGACCGGCAGGTGATAGACGCATCCTGGGGGCGCAGTATCTGGGAAGAGCAGGACCAGGTTATCACCTCGATGGACTTCGCCAAGAGGGATGACGTCTTGCACACATTGCTGCAGACGAACTGGGACCTGGTAGTGGTGGACGAAGCGCACAAGCTGGCGGCGTACCGCTACGGGCAGAAGGTGAACAAGACCGAACGCTACCGACTCGGCGAGATGCTGTCACGCAACGCCGCCTACCTGTTGTTCCTCACTGCCACCCCACACCGTGGGGACGAAGAGAACTTCCGTCTGTTCCTCGACCTGCTGGAACCCGACCTGTTCGCCACCGCTGAGTTGGTCAAAGAGTCGGTCATGAAGGGCGAGAACCCCCTGTTCCTCCGCCGCCTGAAGGAGGACCTGCGTGACTATCAGGGGCGTCCGCTCTTTCCACCCCGATACGTGCACACGCGCACTTTCCGCCTGAACGAAGACGAGAAGCGTCTGTACAACGCCGTCACCGATTACGTTCAGAAGCAGTACAATCAGGCGCTGAGCGCGGAGAAGCGCAACGTGGCGTTTGCCCTCCTCATCCTGCAGAGACGGCTGGCTTCCAGCGTGCGTGCCGTGCGCAAGTCACTGGAACGACGGAAGGCGCGGCTCGAGAAACTGTGGGAAGCGGGCAACTGGCTAGCGGAAGGCGCCGTGGATGAAGAGGAGATCGAAGACTACACGGAGCAGGACCGTCTGAGTCTGGAGGACGAACTGCTGGAGCGATTGACCGCCGCCGAAACGCGCGACGAACTGCGAGCCGAAATCGCCACACTCGAGGAGCTCATCCGTCTCGCCAGACACGCGGAACGTAGCGAGGTGGAAACCAAGCTCAACGAGTTACGCCGCACCATCCAGAGCGAACAGCTCCTGCAACACGGCGAAAAGCTGCTCATCTTCACCGAGTCGCGCGAAACGCTGGAATACCTTGCCGAGAAACTGCGCTCGTGGGGCTACACGGTGGTCACCCTTCACGGCGCCATGAACCTCGACGACCGTATCGCTGCCGAGCATGAGTTTCGCCACAGTGCACAGGTGATGGTCTGCACGGAAGCAGGCGGCGAGGGCATCAACCTGCAGTTCTGTTCGCTGATGGTCAACTACGACCTGCCCTGGAACCCCGCTCGCCTCGAGCAGCGCATGGGGCGCATCCACCGCTACGGTCAGCAGAAAGAGGTACACATCTACAACCTGGTGGCGCTGGATACCGTGGAGGGCGCCGTGTTCCAGGCGCTGTTTCAGAAGCTGGAAAGCATTCGCAACGCGCTGGGCAGTGACCGCGTGTTCGACGTCATTGGTGAGGTGTTGCCGGGCAAGAGCCTGAAGGAGCTCATTATCGAAGCCCTCTCGCAACGGCGCACGCTGGACGAAATTATCCGCGACATCGAGGCGGTGACCGACTGGGAGGCGATCGAACGCACCCGCCAGATGACGCTGGAGGCGCTGGCATCCCGTCACATCGACCTGACGCGCGTACTTGGTGAAGAGCGACGCGCCCGCGAAAATCGCCTGATGCCGGAATACGTGGAGCAGTTCTTTGAGCGAACCTGCAAGGCGCTCGGCGTCAGGGTGGAGCGGAGGCGTGACGGCGTGTGGCGCGTTCTCAGCGTGCCGTCCGACTGGCGGAACCTGCCCGTCGGGTTCAAAAACCGCTACGGTGAGGTGCACCGAGAATACCGGAAGATAGCCTTCGATAAGGACGTGGCGCGGCGCGAGGAAGCGGAATTCGTGGCGCCCGCACACCCGCTGCTGGAGGCAGCTATCGAGCGCCTTCTGCACACGGCGAACGAGCACCTGCGGAGGGGAGCCGTGTTCCATGACCCGACCGGCAGGCTTGACGGGTGGTTATGGTTCGTGGCGGTGGAACTGCGTGACGGGCGCGACGCCGTCGCCAGCAAACGGCTCGTCGCGGTGTACCAGCCCGAGGGTTCCGACGAACTGCGCTGTCTGAACAGCTCCGTGTTGTGGGACCTCGAGCCCGCTGACGCTCTCCCCTCTCCAATCACCTGCCCGCCGACCGACGCACTGATGGCGTATGTCGCCGATCAGGTACTGCATCACCTGCGCGAAGAGGTTTTGCAACAGCGCGAACACACCGCTCAGATCAAGCGCAAGTACGGTCTGTGTTCGCTGAACGGGATGATTGACGAAGTGCAGTGGCGACTGTTCAAGTATGAGGAGCGCCGCCAGCGGGGTGAGAACCTGCCCGACGTGGAGATAACCAATCAGGAGCGACGCTTGGAGGAGCTGCGTCGCCGCAAGGTGGAGATGGAGGAGCAGATTCGGCGGGAAACCAGCCTGCTTCCCAACCCGCCCGACATACTCGGGGTGGCGCGTGTGGTGCCTGCACCTGACAGGGACAGCGCTATGTATTCCGACCGGGAAATCGAAGCCGTCGGGATGCGCACGGCGATGGAATACGAACTTCAGCAGGGACGGCGCCCCGAGGATGTGTCGCAACAGAACTGCGGCTACGACATCCGATCGGAGGCGCCGGACGGCGGGGTACGCTACATTGAGGTGAAAGCACGGGCGCGCAGCGGGGACATCGTGCTGACGCCCAACGAGTGGGTGATGGCACAGCGTCTGGGCGATGAGTACTGGCTGTACATCGTAGAGACTGCCCGCACCGCCCCTACCCTGCACACCGTGCAGAACCCAGCACGCAACCTGCTGGCGGAGGCACAGACGGAGGTGGTGGGCTATCGTGTGCGTGAGTGGAAGGAACAGGTATACAGGGTGGATGAATGATGTCCC
>CAKZNX010000347.1 GCA_937132045.1 uncultured bacterium | reverse complement strand
ATTGCGAGCCTGCCCCCAAGGCAGGCGAAGCAATCCCCTTCGTGTTGTCGTGAAGCGCAGGAGATTGCTTCGTCGCTACGCTCCTCGCAATGACACGATACGGCTCGGCGGGGGTTCCTCGCCCTCCAGAATGTGGCACCCGAGACACATGGAGGGCGAACCTCCTGGTGAGCCAGCGTTTGGCTATCGCTTCCATGCCGATAAGAATACTTGCATCGGGCAAGGACTTGGTGATAAACTCCCTTTATACTGCCTACCTGGATCGGCGAAGCCGACATTCAGAGGGAGGGGGATATTCTTGGATGAGCGATTTCAAGCTGGCAACGTATGGCTGACGATGCACTACCGGCATTTCGGCGGCGATGAGGGTTACGACATCCGTGTATACGCTGAGGTAGAGGGCAGACCGCGTCAGATTCTGCGCTTTGATTGCTTCAAGTACCAGCCTCACTACCATTACGACCCTCTGGGACGAGACGAGCGAATCGAACTGGCTGGCTACGGCATGTCGGATGCCATCCTCTGGACGCTGAAACAGCTGTCCTACCATCTGCCAGAAATGCTCACACAGGCGGGCTACCCGCAGATTGCAGCAGAGGTGGATCCCGAACGGGTGCGCGAGGTGGTGAGTCGGATGGAACAACGTCTGACAAGTGCCCTGCCGCAAGCGTAGCCCGTTGCCTGACGGTTCAATTTGCCTCACGAATGCGATACACCTGTCCAGCAGGTGCACAACTCTCTTCGTGTCCCGACCCCCCGCACGGCAGGATGTTTTGTGGTAATCTATAATCAATCTCAATAGTCTGGCAGGTGGTGAACGACGACAATGAGTGACCTGTTACAGCAGATAACCGCGCAGGCACGAGCAGCCCGTCAGGCGGCGATGACGCTGGCGCAGGCGAGCACGGCGGTGAAGAACGCGGCGCTGACGGCGATGGCGGACGGGCTGATTGCCGATGGTGCCGAGATTCTGGACGCTAATGCGCGCGATATCCAGCACGCCCGTGAGCGCGGTCTTTCGGAAGCGATGGTGGAGCGCCTGACGCTCAACGAGAAGCGCATCGCGGCAATGGCAGAGGGCATCCGACAGGTCGCATCCCTGCCCGACCCGGTGGGCGAGGTGGTGCAGGGCTGGAAGCGACCCAACGGACTGGAGATTCTGAAGGTGCGCGTGCCGCTGGGCGTTATCGCCATCATTTATGAATCGCGCCCGAACGTCACCGCCGACGCTGCAGCGCTGTGCCTCAAGTCGGGCAATGCGGTCATCCTTCGGGGAGGCTCCGAGGCGTTCCAGTCGAGTCAGGCAATCACGAACAGCCTGGTGCGTGCCATAGCAGGTGCGGGACTCCCCACTGACTGTGTGCAAATGGTGCAGACCACCGATCGCGAGGCAGCCACCCACCTGATGCGCCTGAACGGGCTGGTGGACTGCATCATCCCGCGAGGCGGCGCAGGCTTAATCCAGACGGTGATGCAGACCGCTACCGTGCCGGTTATCGAGACAGGCGTGGGCAACTGCCACACCTACGTGCACGAGGACGCCGACCTGCAGATGGCTTCGGATGTGGCGTACAATGCGAAGGTGCAAAGATGTTCGGTGTGCAACGCGATGGAAACCCTGCTGGTGCATTCCGGCGTGGCGGTGGAGTTCCTGCCTGCCTTTGCCGAGCGATTGAGGGCGGCTGGTGTGGAGATACGGGGTTGTGAGCGAACGCGCCAGCTGGTGCCATGGGCGGTTGCTGCCACCGAAGAGGACTGGTACACCGAGTATTTGGCGCTCATCCTGGCGGTGAGGGTGGTGGATAGCCTCGACGAGGCAATTGCCCACATCAACCACTACGGCAGTCGCCACTCGGAAGCCATCATCACGCGCAGTCTGGAGGCGGCACGGCGCTTCACGCGCGAGGTGGACGCGGCGTGCGTGTATGTGAACGCTTCCACCCGCTTCACAGACGGTTACGAGTTCGGTTTCGGCGCGGAAATCGGCATCAGCACGCAGAAACTGCACGCCCGCGGCCCGATGGGCTTGCCCGAACTCACCACCACCAAGTACGTGGTATACGGCGACGGACAGGTGCGGACGTAACCATGCGCACGGGCATCATGGGCGGCACCTTCGACCCGATCCACTACGCCCACCTGTTCGTCGCTGAGGAGGCGCGACAGCGGTTCGAGCTCGAGCAGGTGGTGTTTGTCCCCTGCGGGGTGCCTCCCCACAAGAAGAGCTACGCGGTGTCGTCGGCGGAGCATCGCTTTGCCATGACCCTGCTCGCAACCGCCAGTAACCCCTATTTTCGCACCTCGCGCATCGAGATCGACCGCGCAGGCACCTCCTACACGGTGGACACGCTGGAGCAGTGGCGCAGTCTCTGCCCGCATCACGAGCTGTTCCTGATCATGGGAGCGGACTCGCTGGCGCACATGACCTCATGGAAACAGCCGGAGCGCATCTGCCAGCTGGCGCATATCATCGCTGCGTCGCGTCCCGGTTTCGACCTCGCCAGCCTGCGCCTGCCCGACACCCTCTGCCGACAGGTGTATGTGATGGAGATGCCTCTACTGGACATCTCCGCCACCGACATCCGCAACCGCGTGCGACGGGGGGCTTCCATTCGCTACCTCACCCCGGACAGCGTGGTGCAGTACATTCTGAAGCATCAGCTCTATCGCAACGAGCCACTGGAGGAGCCGAATGAGTTTTAAGCCAGCAGCGGGTGCAGCTGTCTGGTTGCGCCGAGTGTTTTGGGGATTACTCTCTTTGAGTGTGGTTGCCGGGGCAGGTATTACGGGGGCATTGCTGGGCTACAATCAGCACGCACCTAAGCCGGTGACGGTGCAGGAACTGGTCACCCCCTCGTTTCAGGGGATGCCCCGAATGCGCATTCTGGCGCTGGGCGTGGACAAGGAGTCGGGCAACACGGATACCGTCATCGTGGCTACGGTGGACTTTGAGAACCGGGCGGTGTATGCCATTTCCATCCCGCGCGATACACGCGCCGATATTCCCGGGCACCGCACCTTCAAAATCAACGCTGCCTACGCGTGGGGCGGACTGAATACCGCCAAACAGGCAGTGGAAGGGCTGATGGGCATCCAGATCGACCGGGTGGTGCTGGTTCGGCTGGAGGGGTTCACGCGCATCGTCGACCTGCTGGGCGGGGTGGAGGTGGACATCGAGAAAGACATGCACTACGTGGACCGCAAGCAGAGGCTCTACATCCACCTGAAAAAGGGTTATCGCCTGCTGGATGGCGAAGAGGCAATGCATTACGTGCGCTTCCGCCACGACCCTTTGGGCGATTTAGGGCGCATCGAGCGACAGCAGAAGTTCCTGAAGGCGCTGGCGTCCAGAATGTTCCAGTGGCAGGAGCTGGACAAGCTGCCCGAGCTCACGCGCCAGATCATGCAACAGGTGGAGACCGACATGACCACGCGCGAGGTTCTGCGTCTGGCGCGGTTCGGAAAAGACCTGCCGCCAGAACGAATCTACATGGGCGTTTTGCCCGGGGCGCCTCAGAACATCGACGGCATCAGCTATTACATCCCTGACGAGACGCGCGTCATGCACGCGCTGGACGAGCTGGAGCAAAACTCCCGGCTAGAGAGCACTTCGGAAGGAGGAGGTCAGACGCCGTGACTGCAGACGAGAAGATACGCATCATCGTGAACGCCGCCGAGGAGGTGAAAGCGGAGGAAATCTCGCAGATCGACCTGCGCGGCAAGACCATTCTGGCAGACTATTTCTTGCTGATGAATGGGCGCTCCAACATCCAGGTGCGCGCCATCGTGGATAAGATTATCGAGTTTATGGAGCAAGCAGGACAGCGCGAAGTGCGACTGGAAGGCTATGTACGCGGCGAGTGGGTCTTGCTGGACTATGGGGATGTGGTGGTGCACGTGATGCAGCCTGAGGTGCGCGAGTTCTACGGTCTGGAGGAGTTCTGGCGCAACGCGCCACTGCTGGACAAACGGGGGTGAGCGACGATGCCTGCCCGGGATGAGGACGAGCTCCGTCGCGAGCAGATCGAGAAATTGCTGCGCGAAGCATACGTCTATCAGATGCGCAACGACCTGTTGCGTGCGGAAGAGCGCTGCAGGCAACTGCTGGAGCTGGACGCCGACAACGCCGAGGCTCTGGAACTGCTCGGCGACATTCAGGAGCGCACCGGTCGCCTCGAACAGGCGGTGCATTCCTACCGACAGGCGCGTGACCTCTCTCCAGTCGACTCGCCCCGCTACGCCGCCGCTGAACGCAAGTATGCCGCCGCTCTGCTCAAACAGCAGGGCATCTCCGCCGAAGACCTGCCAGCCGAACCCGCCAGTCCGTTGCTGGCGATTGCAGCCTCCATAGTCTTCCCAGGGCTCGCGCAGTGGCTGATGAACGACCGCGCCAAGGGCGTCGTGCTGATGGGGCTCTGGGCGGCGCTGTTGCTGATGATGGCGTTTTCGTCATGGGGAGTGCAGAACCTTGAACGGGGCGGAGGCGCCTTTCTGGGGCTGGCTGCAATTATGGCTTCGGTATACATTGTCAGCCTGATCGACGCCTATCAGACCTCACGGCGAGGGGGAGTGCGTCGCAAGCCGAAATCCGGCTGGGAGGTCTGAACACCGCAACAACAATGCTCAGGAGGTATCACCGATGGCACGGGTAGTGGTGGTTGGTAGCGCCAATATGGACATGGTCGTGCGGGCGCCGCGCATTCCGCGCCCGGGAGAGACGGTCGTGGGTTCGCAGTTCGTGATGGTGCCCGGCGGCAAGGGGGCGAATCAGGCGGTGGCAGCGGCACGCCTCGGGGCGCATGTGACCTTCGTGGCGCGCGTGGGCAACGACCTGTTCGGACACCACAATCTGGAGGGCTATGAGGCGGAAGGTATCGACTGCCGGTTCATCGTACAGGATGAGGAGACCCCCTCCGGGGTGGCGCTGATTGCAGTGGATGCAGAGGGACAAAACGCCATTGTGGTGGCGCCGGGGGCAAACACTCGCCTCACGCCTGAGGACGTGGAACGCGCGGAAGAAGCCATTGCGAAGGCAGACGTGGTGTTGACGCAGCTGGAGGTGCCCATCCCCACCGTCACCCGCGCCGCCGAAATGGCGCACAAGCATGGCAAGCGTCTCATCCTCAACCCCGCTCCTGCGCCGTCTCAGCCTCTCACCGAAGACCTCCTGCGTTATGTCAACGTGCTGACGCCGAACGAAACCGAGGCGCAAACCATCTGCAATGCGCCGTCCTATGCCTCGCCGGAGGCGCTGGGGCAGTCATTGCGGTCGCTGGGTGTTCCGGTGGTCATCATCACGCTGGGAAGCGAGGGCGTGCTGATACAGGACGATTCGGGAATGCGCCGGATGCCCGCCTACCCGGTGCAGGCAATCGACACTACCGCCGCCGGCGATGCCTTTGCAGGCGCACTCGCAGTGGCGATGGCAGAGGGCAAGGGCGTTGAAACGGCGGTACAGTTCGCTCAGAGGGTAGCGGCGCTGTCGGTGACCCGGCTGGGCGCCCAACCCTCCCTGCCGTACCGTGCTGAAGTGGAAACCTTCGACACCCGGTAGCCTGCGCTACTGCAGGGACTGACCGTACCGGCAGATGTCGCGCAGGACGCATTCACTGCATCGAGGGCGCTGCGCCTTACACACCGTTCTGCCGTGCCGGATGAGGTGCACGTGGAAAGCGTACACATCCTCTTCCGGCACCACCTGTTCCAGCAGGTCGTGCGCCTTCGCCTCGCCGACTTTCCTGTCGTAGAACCCCAGCCGCCACGACACCCGGAAGACGTGCGTATCCACCGGGATGACGGGTCTGCCCAGTGAAAAGCACAGCACGATGGCGGCGGTTTTGGGACCCACGCCCGGCAGGCTCAGCAGGTAGCGTCGCGCGGAGTCGGTGTCCATACGCTTCAGAAAATCCAGCGACAGCGTTCCGCTGTTGTGCTCGGCGATGGCGCGCAGCACCGTCTGAATGCGCGGCGCCTTGCTGCTTGCCAGCCCTCCCGGACGGATAGCCTCCTCCACCTCGGCGGTAGGCGCCTCCATCACGGCTTCCCACGTGGGGAAACGCTGACGCAGGCGTTCGTAGGCGCGCCCCGAGTTTGCGTCCGAAGTGTGTTGCGAGAGGATGCAGGCAACCAGCTCCTCCAGAGGGGGCATTCTCTGGTGCCATTGTGGGCGACTGTGCACGGCGTCCAGCCGTCGCACCACCTCGCGCGCCAGTTCGGAAGGGGGTAACATACCTGCGGACTACCCTCGCATCTGCGCCACTTCGTCCACGTTCACCGTGTGGAGCAATCGGTAGATGGAGAGAACCACCGCCATGCCCACCGCTACTTCTGCCGCTGCCACCGTGATGGTCACCAGCACGAACACCACTCCCTCCAGCGACTCAGGGTGCAGATAGCGCCAGAAGGCAACAAAGTTCAGGTTGGCGGCGTTCATCACGATTTCAATGGACATCAATACCGCGATGGCGTTGCGGCGCGAGATCAGCCCGTACAGCCCGATGGCGAAAAGCACTGTGCTCAACAGCACGAAGAAAGGCAGAGGCAAGTTCTCGAGCATCATCCCTCCATCTCCTCCAGTTCTACCTTCGGGTTGCGGGCGAGGAAGATAGCGCCCAGCATCGCGCTAAGCAGAAGCGCCGACGTGAGCTCGAAGGGCAACACGTAGTCTGTTAACAGCATCCTGCCCAGCTCCCGCGTGATCGCTTCCGCATCCACCTGTCCCGGCACGACCGTCAGCGCGCCCATCTGCCGGTAGATGACGATGAGGAGGAAACCCATCATGCTGGCGCTGGCGGCAATCGCCGCGATGGCAAGGCGGTTCGTCTGGCGGACGCGCGGGTTCATCACGTCGCGGGTCAGCATCAGTGCGAACAACACCACCACCATCACGGCGCCCGCATACAGTAGCAGCTGCAGGGCAAACAGGAACTCCAGCGAAAGGATCAGGTAGAACCCGCCGATACCCAGAAAGAAGGGCAGTAACCAGAACCCGGCGTGAATGAGGTTGCGCACTGACACCACCATCAGCGCCGAGATGACCGTCATCGCGGTCAAAAGCACCAGTATCGCCAGTTGAAGCGCACTCATCCCGCATGTCCTCCTGCAGCCGGTCTTGCCTTCTCTTCCTCCGCCATCAATCTCTGTACTGTTTCGATGTTTGTGCGCACCGCTTCCTCTCCGCCCTGCGCCAGGTCTGCGATACGGAACAGCGCCGCGTCCCGCCGCTCGCTGGCGAGCTCATACGCCGGTCCCATGTAGATAGCATCGAACGGACACGCCTCCACACACAGATTGCAGAACAGGCAGCGCCCCAGGTCCATGGTGAACTCGCTGACGCCCGCGTTGGTGCCCTTGCCCAGCTTCACCATGCTGATGACGTCCGTCGGGCAGGCTTGTGCGCACAGCGTGCAGCCTACACAGTTCAGCCTCTGCTTCTCCTCGTTCCACTTCAGGTAGAACAGCCCGCGGTAGCGTGGGGGCATAGGCTTGCGCTGGTAGGGATAGCGCACGGTGACCTTCGGGCGCCAGAAGTTACGCCAAGTCACCAGCATCCCGTAGAAGAGCGTGGAAAGCCCCTCGATGAACACCGCCAGAGGGTTGTACTGCTCGGTTGCCGGTTGTCGTGTTCGCATCTATTACCTCACCCCCAGCACGATGGCGAACAGCAGGTTCACCAGGCTTACCGGCACCAGAAACTGCCACGCGAAACGCAGAATCTGGTCGATGCGCAGGCGCGGAGGCGTCCAGCGCACCCACATGAAGACGAAAATCATCACGAAGACCTTCAGGAACGTCCAAACGATAGGAGGCAGGATGGGTCCGTCCCACCCGCCAAAGAACAGCGCTGCCGCAAACGCCGTGATGAAGAAGTTATTGGCGAACTCGGACGCGAAGAAGAAGGCAAAACGCATGCCTGAATACTCGGTGTTGAAACCACTGACCAGCTCCGATTCCGCTTCGGGCAGGTCGAAGGGAGTGCGGTTGATCTCCGCGAGCGCACAGATGAAGTAAATTAGCGCGGCAATCATGATGGGCGGCTGCCAGATGAGCCAGCCGTGCTTTACCTGATACTCCACGATACCGGTAAGGCTCAGTGAACCTGTGTAGAACACCACCGCCAGCACCGATAGCACCATCGGAATCTCGTAGGAGAGCAGCTGAGCCACCGCCCGCAACCCGCCCAGCAGGGAGTATTTGTTGTTGGACGACCAGCCCGCCATCAGGATGCTGACCACATTGAACAGCGACACACCAATCACGAATAGCACCGCCACGTTCATCTCTAGCGCCACCCAGCCGGGCGCGAACGGCAGAACCATGAAAGATAGCACGGTGGAGATGAAGGCGATATACGGCGCGATGTAGAAGAAGCGTTTATCCGCACCCGAGGGGACGATGTCCTCCTTCAGCAGCAGCTTCAGCGCGTCCGCCACCGTCTGAAACGTTCCCTGCGGTCCTACATGTAGTGGTCCCAGACGGCTCTGGATGAATCCTGCCACCTTGCGCTCCACCCAGATGACCGCCAGGGGGATCAGCAGGGTGAAGCTCGCCAGCACCACCGCCTTCACAAAAGTCCACAGCAGGGGATAATCCCGAAAGAACTGCACAACCACCTCGATCACCGGTCTATCTCTCCCAGCACCACGTCGATACTGCCCAGAATCGCTACCAGGTCCGCCACTTTGGTACCCTCCAGCAGGCTTGGCAGAACGCTCAGGTTCACAAAGGAAGGTGCGCGGATGTGTACACGCAGGGGATTGGGACTGCCATCGCTCACCATCATGAAGCTCAGCTCGCCCCGCGGGCTCTCGATGCGCGAATACGCGATGCCGGCGGGCGGCTTGAAAACCTTCGGCAGTTTGGTCTGCACGGGACCGTCCGGAATGTCGCGCAGAACCTGCTCGATGATGCGGATACTCTGGCGCATCTCCTCCATGCGCACCAGGTACCGCGCCCACACATCGCCCTGTTCATGCACGGGCACGTCGAACTCCACGCGGTCGTACACCTCATAAGGAGCCGCTTTGCGCACGTCGTACGCCATCCCTGAAGCGCGGATGACCGGACCGCTTGTGCCGTATGCCAGCGCCAGCTCCTTCGGCAGGATGCCGATGCCCTGTGTGCGCGAGCGGAAAATGCGGTTGCGAGTTAGCAGCTGGTCGTACTCCTCCAGCCTCTGCCGGAAGGTCTTCACGAAGCCAAGCACCTTCTCTCCGAAGCCTTCAGGCAGGTCATCAGGCACACCACCTACCCGTATCCAGTTGTAGGTGAGCCGGGCACCTGTGCACTCCTCCAGCAGATCCAGCACCAGCTCGCGCTCGCGGAAGGCGTACAGGAACATGGTGGTGGCGCCTAAATCGGTGCCGAAGGTGCCCAGAAACACCAGGTGGCTGGCGATGCGCTGCAGCTCCATCAGCAGCACCCGGATGTACTGCGCCCGCTCGGGCACCTCCACACCACCCAGACGCTCGATGCACTGACAGATGCCCAGATTGTTGGACAGCGCCGCGAGGTAGTCCAGCCGGTCGGTGAAGGGGACGTTGTGCCGATAGGGGCGGCGCTCCATCATCTTCTCCAGCCCACGGTGCAGATAGCCGATGACCGGCTCGCAATGCAGAATCTGCTCACCGTCCAGCGTCAGGATCAGCCGCAGCACGCCATGTGTGGATGGGTGCTGTGGACCGACGTTGATCACCATACCCTGCGAGAGGATATCTACCGTGCTCAGGGTTGACTGCTTCTCTGGCGAAACGGGCATACTCATCTCAATCCACCGGTTGCGGTCCGTGCAGCGGGTCGCCACTGGGTTCCGCCACGTAATCTTTGCGGAAGGGAAAACCTTCCCAGTCGTCGGGCAGGAGGATCCGTTTCAGGTTCGGATGTCCCTCGAAAATCACGCCATACATGTCGTACATCTCGCGCTCATGCCAGTTCAACCCGGGGTAAAGCGTCGCCAGCGAGGCGATGCGCGGCTGCTCGCGAGAGATGGACGTGAGGACGATGACGTTATGGTTGTGCACCGAGGACCACAGCCTCAGATATACTCCGAACCCCGTGCCGGTATCCCACACGGTGAGGTCGGCAGGGTAGTCCATCTGCCACAGGGCATCGTCGTGCAGGAACTGTACTACCTCCCGCCAGTGTTCAGGGGAGACCGTCAGACGCACCTCGTTTGCACCGACCTGCGTCCACTCGGAGACCGCCTCGCCCAGCTGCTTCAGCAGGTGTTGCAACGCTTCGTTCATCCGCTCGCTCCCGATTCGGGGATGATAATCGGTTCGCGCACGGGGCGGGGCAAGCCTTTCTTTTCGGCGAGGTGCTCCGCGCGGATGCGCTCCTGCAGTTTCAGAATGCCCAGGATCAGGTTCTCGGGGCGAGGCGGACAGCCATACACATACACATCCACCGGCACGAACTGGTCCACGCCTTTCACGATGGTGATGGAATCGCGATATGGACCTCCCGCGCTGGCGCATCCGCCCATTGCAATCACATACTTGGGCTCCGGCATCTGCTCGTAGAGGCGCTTGATGAACGGTGCCATCTTCACCGACACCCATCCCGCCACAATCATCACGTCAGCCTGTCGCGGGGTAGCGCGGAAGAACATCCCGAACCGATCGAGGTCGTAGCGGGAGGCGGCGGTCGCCATCATCTCGATGGCACAGCACGAAAGCCCAAAGGTGAGTGACCACATGGACGACTTTCGCGCCCACGCCATCAGGTCGGCGAGTTTCGCTATCAGGATGGTGCCACCGGGCACTCTCACCAGTCCCTGCTCGAGGCGTTCTTTCACTCCCATGTTAGTGCCCCCCTTCGCCACGCATACAGCAGTCCTGCTCCCAGAATCAGGATAAACAGCGCTACCTCCACGAATACCAGCCACGGCGCGTTCAGGCTCTTCGCCACCAGCGCCACCGGCGCGAGCAACGCCAGCTCCACGTCGAAGACCACAAAGAGCAGGGCGTAGATATACACGTGAAGGTTCATCTGTCGCCACGCATCGGAGAAGGTTTCTGCACCGCATTCGTAGGTCTCGCCCTTCACAGGCGTTGGCAGGCGCGGAGCGATGGCATGAGAGAGCGCCAGCGTCACACCCACTATCAGGATGGCGACAAATGTAAATACGCCGATGACGATGAGTGTATCCACCCTATCACCTCGCTGCGCCGTTGCAGGCTCATGGCAAAATAATCCCGTCGCTACTAATAGTACTTGTTTTCAGGCGAAAAATCAAGGGCG
>CAKZNX010000346.1 GCA_937132045.1 uncultured bacterium | reverse complement strand
GCAACATCGGTCCCGACAACATGCTGGTGAACTCCCCGCTGACGGCAGACAAATACCCCTCCTATATCTACGGCACCGACCCCAACAAGAACAACTCGCGCGGCAGGCGGGCGGTGGAACTGCTGGAAAACACCCCTCGCATGACCCTGCGCCAGGCGATTGCCATCGCATTGGACACCCATGCCGATATGGCGGAACAGTGGAAGGAGGCGCTGGCGCAGGCGGTGCGAGACACCTCTCAGCGCGAGATGATAACGCAGCTCCAACCTGCAATCAACCTGCTGACCCAGTGGGACGGCTTTATGAACGCCGACAGCGCGGGAGCCACCCTCTTTCGCTTCTGGCGCGAGGCAATCCGTCGTTCATCCCCGCCGATAGACCCCGAAGCCGTCCGCGCCCGGAAGCCCCTCACTGCCGAGCAGAGCGATGCCCTCCTCAAAGCGCTTTCGGCAGCGATGGACGAGATTCGCCGGCGCTACGGGCGACTGGAAGTACCCTGGGGCGAGATACACCGGGCACGGCGTGGAGGCAAGTCGTTTCCCATCTCCGGGGGCGAATCAGGTGGTGGAATGACCCTGCGTGCGGTGGGAGCGCGCATGGACTCGGACAACATTTTCTATGGCTTCACCGGGCAGAACTGGACGCAGGTGGTGTTGTTCCGCAAAGGCGCGGTGGAGTCGTACAGTGCGAACCCCTACGGACAGAGCGATCGCCCCACCTCGCCACACTACACCGACCAGGCAGAGAAGCTGTTCAGCAAGAGCCGTCTGAAGCCCACATGGTTCGAGCGGGAGTGGCTGGAGGGCAACATCGAGTCCACCACAGTCCTGCGCTACCGACGTTAGCAAGGCGCCCCCTCTCCCGAAGCTTCGGGAGAGGGGGTTGGGGGGTGAGAGCATCCACTTGACTCCGTTCGTTCGCCGTGCTAAACTCGGCTCGGACTGAGCGTCACGACAAAGGAGGCATCTCGCCATGCCGCAACTGGCTCCGCACATCTTCGAGATGCTCTACGCCCGCGGAGTAGAGCACGCCTTCGGTATCCCCGGTGACTTCGCTCTCACTCTCTACGATGCCCTCGCCGATAGCCCCATCCAGCCCGTGGTGATGACGCACGAACCCTGCGCCGGATTCGCAGCGGATGCCTACTCCCGCATCCGCGGACTGGGGCTGGCAGTGGTGACCTACAGCGTCGGCGGACTGAACATGGTCAACGCGGTGGCTGGCGCCTACGCGGAAAAGTCGCCTCTGGTGGTTATCAGCGGAGGACCGGGCGTGCGAGAGCGCCAGGAACATGACCTGCTCCACCACAAGGTGAAAACCTTCGACACCCAGAAGCGCATCTACGACGAGGTGACGGTGTACGCCACCATCCTCGACAACCCGTTGACCGCCGACCGCGAAATCCATCGCGCGCTGGACTATGCGCTCACCTTCAAGCGACCGGTCTATCTGGAAATACCCCGCGACATGGTCTACGCCGAGATACCGGAGATGGAACACCTGCCCACACCCGTCAAGCGCACCGACCGGAGCGCCCTGCTGGAAGCCGTTGCGGAAACGGTAGAGATGCTGCAGAAAGCCACCTTCCCGGTCATCCTTGCCGATGTGGAGGTACATCGTTTCGGATTGCAGGCAGAGGTGATGGAGCTTGCCACGAGATTGGGCGTACCTGTCTGCTCGACCATGCTGGGCAAGTCAGCGTTCCCCGAGGGACACCCCCAGTACATCGGCGTCTACAACGGAGAGGCGGGCGATCCGCGTGTGCGCGACATCGTCGAACAGTCCGACTGCCTGCTGATGCTGGGCGTTTTCATGACCGACATCAACCTGGGGCTGTTCACAGCGCATCTGGACCCCTCGCGCACCGTGTATGCCACCTCCGAGCGCATCGTGATTCGGCACCATGAGTACTCCAGTGTGCTGTTCGAAGACTTCGTGCGCGAACTGCTGGCGCGCGACGACCTGCCGCGCTTCAACCCGGCAAACATCGATCCTATGCGCCCACGAGTCTGCCCGAGTGACGGCGCGATCACCATGAGTGGGCTGCTGTACGAGCTGAACCGGTTTATCGACGAGAACACCCTGCTGGTCACCGATGTGGGCGACGCGCTATTTGCCTCCGACGATATTCAGACCCGCGAGGGCACCTCGTTCCTGTGTCCAGCCTATTACACATCCATGGGGTTCGGCGTGCCGGGCGTTATCGGCGCTCAACTTGCCGACCCTCATCGCTGGGCGATTGCCCTGGTGGGCGATGGTGCCTTTCAGATGACCGGCATGGAGATAGTGACGGCGAACCGTCTGGGGCTGAAACCGGTGGTGATCGTGATACACAACGGCGTGTACGGCTCTCTGCGGGCGATGGGACACGCAGGCGCCGACTTCGTGAGCATCGCCGACCTGGACTACGCCCAGTTAGCCTGTGCCTTAGGAGGCTGTGGCATTGCCATCCGAACCGGAAGGGAGATGCGTCAGGCTCTGGAAGCGGCACGCCACGCCGACCGCTTCACCCTGCTGGATGTGCGTATCGCATCGGACGACGTGTCGCCAGCGCTCAAGCGGCTGGGCGAGCTGTTTGCGGGCAGGCTACGCGGGTAGTAGATTAGCCTGTTATTCTTTCACGAGCCTGGCGCAGTCGCTGCTGGACTTCGTGCACGACCTGCTGGGTCTTTTCAGCCTCTTCGCTGAGGGTGGGTTCGGGATGGAACGGCTTGCACTGTGCCAGCACGCGGTCGAAGTCGGAAGCGGGTTCGGGCGGTTCGGTGAGGTCCATCAGCAGGTTCACCCCCTGTGTGGACGAGCCGACCAGCAGTGTCCTGCCGCGCACTGTAATCAGGTGCACCGCCCCTGCCCCCAGAAAGCGCGTGTCCAGCACTGCGATGGTGCCTTCACTCCGGGGAGGAGCCAGACGGGTAAGCCATTGCGCCACCTGTCCTTTGCTGCCCCCGTGCAGGGCGCGAGGTAGCCCCCACCGGATAAGCACCAGAGCCACTGCCAGCCCGACCAGCCAGCGCCATGCCTGCCCAGCAGGCGAGCCACCCGGCTGGGTGATGCTCTCGCGCCGCAGCGACTCCCAGCCCGTTCCGGCAGGCTCAGACGGTGTATTCTTCTGCGCAACCTGTGCCGGAGCTGGTGGAGGCGTGCTGGAGTGTGTCACGTGCAGATTGGGGGCATCTGGACCCGGCGGTGCGAAGGACCCACTCGGCGGCGATGCCAGCGCAGTCGCCAGCGCCATCAGCCAGACTACCACCGAAAGCCCTGACCGTCTCATCCAACCGCTCTCCGACTGATCTCGACCAGCTGCTCTTGCGGGTTGATAATCTCGGTGATGCGGATGCCGAAGTTGTCTTCGATCACCACCACTTCGCCGCGAGCCATGATTCGTCCGTTCACCAGCACGTCCACCGGCTCACCGGCGACGCGATCCAGTTCCACAATTGAGCCGACGGTCAGCTCGAGCACCTCCTTGATGAACATCCGCTTGCGTCCCAGTTCCACCGTCAACTCCAGCGGCACATCCAGAATCAGGTCGATGCCCGGAGGCACCGGCTGTGCTGCCGCTTGAGCCAGCGGAACGAACGGCTGGGCGGTTGCGGATGCGGTCTCCTCCAGTATCTGGAAAGGAGTAGCGCTCCCGTGAGCCTGAGCCGCCTGTGCCTCTGTGTCCTCCTCTGTCTTCTCGCCAGCCAGCCACAGCCCGAACCGCTCATCGCCCAGCACCGACAGCGCACCGATGGGGCTGGCGTCCAGGTGCAGAACGGCGTCCAGTCGCACCAGATTGTCCTGCACCAGCCACTCGACCGGCGCCTCGATGACGTCATGGCGGCACTCGACCTGCAGGATGTTACAGTCGCCGCTGGTCAGGTTCGCCAGCGACTGAGCGAAGCCGCTCGCGATGACAAACAGCACCTGTTGAAGCACCTGCAATGTGCCTTCATCGACCGACTCGGGTGGGCTGGAACCGTCGCCGCCTGCTATCAGGTCCGCCACCACCAGCGCCGGCTCTGTCTCGAGCATGATAATCAGTGTGTGGGCGGTTTTGGTCTGCAGGGTCGCAATACCGAATACCCGCTTTCCCGTAAAGGTGTTCTCCAGCTCCGAGAGCGGCAGCAGAGTGACCAGCGGCGACGAAAGTGTTGCCTGCCGGTTGATAGCTTCCGAAAGAGAGACGGACACCGTACCCCAGAGGCTGTCCTGCTTCGCTGTGATGATATTGATATGCTCCAGAGTTAAGGATGACATAGATACCAGTTCCCTCCTCAAACAGATGACGGCGCCGGCTTTGCCTGTGCAGCGGGCTTGTTTGCCACGATGCTTTCGATCTGCACGACCACCTGTTTGCCGCGCAGACCCGGACGCGCCCGAAACTTCACCCTGTTCCCCACCACGATATCAATCGGCTCGCTGGTGCGGCGGTTCAGTACGATCACGTCGCCCTCTTTCAGATCCAGCACCTGCCTCAGCATCAGCCTTGTCGAGCCAAGCAGGGCTATCAGCGGCACTCGGGTGTGCTGAATCTGCTGGGCGATGACCGCAGTATGCTGGGAGGAGGTGCGCTTGCTTCCGGAGAACCAGCGCTGTGCGCTGAGCTTGGACAGCACCGGCTTGAGCAGAAGGTAAGGAATACACAGACTCATGGCTCCATGCGTCTCCCCGACGCGCAGCTCGAACAGGATGGAGACCACGATATCGTTGGGCGGAACAATCTGCACGAACTGCGCGCTGGTCTCCATCCCCTCATGGATGGGCGTGAAGCTGACAATGCCCTCCCATGCGGTTCGCAGGGCGCCCAGTGCACGCTCCACGATGTTCTCCACCAGCGGGCGCTCGATATCGGTGAGCGCGGGTTGCGGACGTTTCACCACCGTTCCCGGTCCGCCCAGCAACCGGTCGATCATGCTGATAATCACATCAAACTCGATCTCCAGCAGAGCCTGCCCGGATAGCGGCTGCATGCTGAAGATGTTGATCAGACTGCTGGTGATGGCGCGGATGTACTCATCATAGGGTATTTGCTCCACCGAGATGAGGTCCACGTGGACGGGTGCACGCAGATAAGCAGAGAGCGTGGAGGAGAAGAGCCGCGCGAAGGTCTCATGCAGCATCTGCATCGTGCGTAGCTGATCCTTCGAGAACTTGTCGGGTCGGCGGAAGTCGTAGACCTCGTAGGCGATGGGCACACGCCGTTCCGCCTTGCCTGTGGACCCAGCTTGTGGAGCCACTGAAGGCGATCCCGCCGCCGGTTGAGCCTCCTCCGAGCCTGCAAGCGACGCCAGTAAAGCCTCGATCTCCTCCTGAGAGAGTATCTCCACCATGTCTGCTGTTACCCCTCAGCGTGCTACTGGAGCGTTAGCGAGGTGAAATAGACCTCCTTGACTATCTCCTTGCCAAGCAGCTCGTTCAGCTTCTCCTTGAGGTCTTTTTTCAGTTTCTCCTTGCCCTCTCCGCTGACCAGCTCGTTCATGCTCTTGCTGGAGAGCACTGCGATGACGGTGTCGCGAACAGGAGCCAGGATCTTCGGTTCCAGCTTGCCGCCTTCGCCGAGCGGCTTCTCCAGCCCCAGTGCAATGGTCACCTTCGCGTAATGGGAGCCATCAGCGAGGTTCACCACAAACTCGTCCAGCTCGATGGTGTGCTCGGGCAGGGTCTTGTCCTCCTTCTTTTCGCCTGCGCTCTTGCCGAAGATGACCTTGCTGACCCCGAACACTACCACCGCGCCGACCACTAGCCCAACCACCAGAAAGATGATGGCCTTGCCTTTACCGCCTCCGGAAGTTCCGCCTTCGTCTGGTTTCTTGGCTGCCATTACAACCTCCTGAACGAGAATAACTGCGGAGACTGCGGGCGTTTCCCCACCTGTATTGTCGGCTTAGCGAGAGCCGAATCTTAGAGCGTTCTGCGAGGTTTTCAGGATGGCGATGTCGACCCGACGGTTCTGGGCGCGGTTCGCTGCCGAGTTGTTGGGCACCAGCGGGCGAGTGTCGGCGTATCCCACAGCAATCACGCGATGCGCCGGCACCCCGCCCTTCTGCACGAGGTAGCGTAGCACTCGTGCCGCGCGTGCCGCCGACAGCTCCCAGTTGGAGGGATACTGCGCGGTGCGGATGGGCAGGTTGTCGGTATGCCCTTCGATAAGCACGGGATTGGGAACGGCGCGCAGCACTCCGGCAATCTGATCCAGCACCTGCCGGGCAGACGGCTTCAGGTCGGCACTGCCCAGGTCAAACAACGCACCGTCGCTGAGCAGGGAGATCACCAGCCCCCGCTCCTCATGCCGAACGCGCACCTGACTCTGCAGCCCCTTCTCCTGAAGGAACTGCTGGAGTTGCGAAGCCTGCTGTTCGATCGGGTCGACGATATTGCCCGTGCCGATGATCTTTCCGCCGTTGTGTTCGGGAAGCGCCTGAAACTCGCGGCGCATGGACTGCGCCAGCGCACCGAACTTCTCCTGATTGACCGCCGACATGGAGTACAGCATGATGAACAGCGCCACCAGCAGAGTGATCATGTCGGCGTAGGTGAGAAGCCAGCGGTCGACGTTTTCATGCCGCCTGGTGCTCCTGCGTGCTTTGACCATCGCGCGTGTGCCACCTCAACATCGGTAGGGCACGCCTCTGACGTTGCGAGAGAAACGCCCGTAGTCGTTGTTCCACAATACGAGGGTTTTCTCCCGACTGAATCGCCAGAACGCCTTCTACGATGATCTCTCGCAGGAGTACCTCTTCCGCGTGGCGGTTGCGCAATTTGCTGGCGATCGGCAGGAATAGCAGGTTGGCACAGCTCACGCCATAGAGCGTGGCGATGAACGCGGTGGCAATGGCGGGTCCCATCGTGCTGGGGCTTTCGATGCGCGACATCATGTGCACCAATCCCATCACCGTGCCCAGCACTCCCATTGTGGGGGCATATCCACCCATGCTGGTGAAAATCTGCTCGCCCTGACGATGCCTCTCCTCCAGGAAGGTAATCTCCATCTGCAGGATGTCGCGGACCAGTTCGGGGTCGGTGCCATCGATGGCGAGTTGCAGAGCTCGCCGCAGGAAATCGTCCTGAGCGCTATTTGCGTCCGGCTCCAGCGACAACAGCCCCTCACGCCGCGCCTTGTCCGACAGAGCCACCAGCAGCCGAATCATCTGGAAGATGTCCACCTTCGCTGCCACAAAAGCCTGTCGCAGGATGTGCGGGAGGTCGCGCAGTTGCTGTGCACTCAGTCCGATTAGCGTTGCGCCGAATGTGCCACCGAGCACGATCAACGCCGCAGGCAGATTGACCAACTGCTGCAGATGCCCCCCCTCCAGCCACAAAGCCGCTGCGAGGCATCCCACCCCGATGAGCAGACCTGCCAGCGTGGTACGATCTGCCCGCGACTCGGCGCTGCTACTTCTGCGGCGATAGGTAAGCATGATGTCGATACTCCAGCACCCGTCGGATGATTTCGTCCACCTCTTCGCACACCACCAGCTTCTTGCCGTTGGTGAGCGTGATGACGGTATCGGGCGTTGCCTCCACTGTCTCAATCAGCTCGGCGTTGACCACGAGTTCCGAATGGTCCAGTCTGGTTACTCTTATCATGGCTTTTCCCTGTTGGTTTGTTCACTTCTTGCCCGCCCCTCCCCCGTGTGCGGGAGAGGGGCGGAGATTTTCCAGCGTTACCGCTTCATCTGCAGGACATCCTGCATCATCTCGTCTACCGTACTGACGATGCGCGTATTCGCCTGGAAACCGCGCTGGGTGACGATCAGGTTGGTGAACTCGTTACCAATGTCGGCATTGGACATCTCGAGATACCCCGAGCTGATGGTGCCTCGTCCACCCGTCTGCGCGGTGCCGATGTTGGCAACACCAGAGTTCACCGATTCACGGAACAGGTTGTTACC
>CAKZNX010000345.1 GCA_937132045.1 uncultured bacterium | reverse complement strand
TACCACAGAAAGTGTATCTTCCTGCCGTCTGCAGGAGAAAAGGCGGCAGCGTCGAAGAGCATCAATGAACGGCTTTGCTTGACAAAGTGTGACAGATGCAGTAACAATAATGGTGCAGTGAGTCTATTTGCCCAGCGAACAGGGGCGCGTGATGGATGCAGAAGGCATCGTTTCGGTTGATCAGCAGCTTGCCGGGTTCCATCGGGCGGCGCAGGTAGCGATGGACCCGTTGCCGCTGGAAGAGGCATTGTTGCGCCTGGCGCAAGAAGCTTGTTTGCTGACCGATGCCACCGCGAGCGCTGTCGCTTTTCTCACGGAGAGCGAAACGAAACTTCGGCTGGTAGCGGTGGCTGGGGGGGGAGTGCAGGACCTCCGGGGCACCGTGTTCCGTGTGGAGAACTCGCTCATGGAAAACACGGTGCGTCGTGGAGAAAACGCGATCCCGTTCTACCCGGTGCGCTCTGACTCCGTCATGGAGAGTTTGCTGGGTGGAACGCGCCTGCGCGGTGCTGCGGTCGTGCCCATCCAGTGCGACCAGCAAATACTTGGGGCGCTGGCGGCTCTGAACAAGCAAGACGGTTCACGCTTTGACTCCTCAGATATTCGCTCCCTGCAGATTGTGGCGTCCCACATCGCCGGTCTGTGGCGTCGCAGGCAACTGGAGCAGCGCGTTGACCGCCTGCGTCGAGAGCTGGACGTGATGTATCATGCTGCACAGAGTATCGGCAGCAGTCTGAACCTGAATCAGGTGCTGGATAGCGTGCTGGACGAGGTGGCTGCGCATCTGTCGCACGCCTTCGCGGTGCTGTTCCTGCTGAACGACGAGCGCACCCATCTGTTTATCGCATCGGAGCGTGGTCTGGAAGGCGAGGAGCGTGAGATCATGCTGGCGGCGGACGAGGGGTTGCAGGCGGAAGTATTGCGCGCCGGCGAGCCTCGCCTGGTGAACGCTGCCGACGTGGACCCAGGCGTCGAGCAGTTTGTTCCGCGCCTGCGGATACACTCCGCGCTGTATGCCCCGGTGAAGTCGCGCACGAAGACACTTGGATTGCTTCTGGTCACCAGCACCAGCCGAAACGCCTACACCGAGGCAGACCTGAAGCTGCTGAACGGTGTGGCGTCGCAGGCTGGCATCGCCATCGAGAACGCCCTGCTTTATGAGGATGCCCATCGCCGAGCAGAGGAAGCCACCTCCATCTACGAGTTGTCGCAACTGGTCAACTCGTCCCTCGAGCTGCACAGCGTAATGGACCTGGTGGCAGACAGCGTGCTCAGGCTTCTGCAGGTCGACAAGTTCGCGCTGATGCTTTACGACAGCAACGCGGGTCTACTTCGAACGCACGTGAGTCGCGGGGTGGATCCTGCCTACTTCGACCGCCTCCGCCCGACGAAAGGGCAGGGGATTCCGGGCTGGGTTCTCGAGTTCCAGAGCCCCGTATATGTGCTGGATGTACCCGCGGACCCACGTAACGCGGCAGTTCCTCTGGACCGTGAGGGCGTAGTGTCGCTGGCGTGCGTGCCCCTGCAGGTGGGTATGGAGCCGATGGGCGTGATGCTGGCGATGAGCAGTCGGCGCCGGCTCTTCACCATCGCGGAGATGGAGTTGCTCTATACCATTGCGAACCAGGCGGCGGTGGCAATCGACAATGCCCTGCGCTACGAGGAGGAGCGACAGAAGTCGGAGGACCTGAGGCAGTATTTCCTGCGTGTAGCAAAGGCTATCGGCAGCACGGTGAAGCAGGGCGAAGTGCCCCAGCTGATAGCCAATATCGCTGCAGAGGTGATGCGGGCAGACCGTGCCATCTACTACACCGTTTCGGCGAATCGCATCGAGCCGATGGCGGTCAGCGGGTCACGCATGGCGACGATGCTGGATGACGAAGAGGCAACGGCGATGGCGAGCATGGGATGGGTGGTGAAAACGGGGCGTCCTCTTCTGGTGTATCAGGCGTCAGCGGATGTGCGCTTCCGCGACGACCCGTTTGTGCAGCGTGAAGGAATGGCATCGTGCCTGGCTGTGCCCATTGGTGGCAAGAAGCCGCATAGCCTGCTGGCAGTGTACACCCTGCAACCGCGCAAGTTCACCCGACACGATGCGGAACTGCTGAGTACGGTTGCGGAGCTGGTGCTGGAGACATAGCTGCGCATCAGCTCCGCTTTGTCTGAGTTCTGTTTCAGGATCCAGAGCGTTTGCCCAGTCCCTCGAAGAAGACGCGCAGGATGTGTTCCACGATCTCCTCGATGGGGTAGGATGCCTGTTCCAGATAGTTGAGTGTGACAAACACATTCACCATGCCCAGCAGAAGGTAGACGGTCTTGCTGGTGTCGTGCGGTATGAGCTCGCCGGTCTGCACCCCGCGCTCCAGCACCTGTACCATCTGCGCGATAGTCTGCATGAATTGCTGTACGAGGGCTTTGCTTTCCTGGTCTCCTCGTTGTGCTCCGACGATCTCACGGTATACGATGCGCACCAGCCCGGGGTTGTGCTGGGCGATCTGCAGATAGCCTTTCAGGAAGGTCTGTATCGCGTCGCGTGCGGAGGTAGTGGTGTTCACCGCGGCAAGCACGGTCTCGCGCAGTTTGTCTACGCCCTCCTGAAGCAGCTGGTGGTAGAGGTCTTCCTTGTGCTCGAAATAGTAGTAGAGCAAAGCGCGGTTCACGTGTGCGCGCAGGGCGATTTCGCCGATGGACGTGGCTTCGAAGCCATGTTCAGCGAACAGCGCTTCTGCTGCGCGCATGATGCGGTCACGCGCGGTTGGTCGCCTGGATACGTGCTGTTCCTGCATAATCTCCCTCCAGAGTGGTTTTCTCGATCGGTGTAGCGCTGAGGCGCCACCAGACGCCGATGCACTGTAGCGCGACTGCGGTGGCCGCGAAGCCGAAGAGCCAGCGCAGGTCTGTGAGGTTGGGCGCCCACCCCGCTCCGCTGGTCGCTGTGTTTCTCAGCACCGTAAGGTAGTGGGTCAGTGGCAACACCTCGGCAAACCAGCGAATGCCGCCGGGCATGGCAAACAGGGGCCAGGTGAACCCGGACAGCAGAAACGACGGCACTCCAATCATCATCAGTATCTGCGTGCTGAGCAGTTGCGAGATCGTCAGGCTGGAGATGAAGGTCCCCAGACCGACCAAGCCCAGCACGAACAGCGCGGTGGCTATCAGCAGTATTCCTGCGTCCCCTCGCAAAGGCACGTGAAACGCTCCGAAAGGCAGGATAAATAGTCCCACACTCAAGCCGAAAGAGACCATAAAGTAGAACGTCAGCTTGGCATGTGCCGCTGCGACAGGATGGCTGACCTGACGCCGTAACTCTTCGAGCGTGTTTTCCTCGTGATCCTTTGCCCGCGCCAGCGCTACTGCCAGCAACACCACCTGCTGGAGCACCGCCCCGACCAGACCAATCAGCAGGAAGTTGGTATAGTTGAACGTGGGGTTGTACCACAACCGCAGACCCGTCTCGAGCGGCATTGCCTGTACGCCTGTGTGGTGTGCAGGCACGCCACGTGCCGACCATTTGCGCAGGCTCAACCCTACGAAGTAGGTCTGTAACACTTCGCTGACACCTCGTGTGGCGGCGGTGGCGATAATCATATTGCTGCCGTCCACCACTGCCAGCACCCGCGCCGGTCTGCCCGCGGCGATGTCCTGCTGGAGTCCCTGCGGGATGACCACGCACACGAAAGCCTTGCCTCGCCAGTTCATCTCGCGGAACTGCTGGATGTTGGCAACGCTTCCGCGCACGTCGAAGGTCTCGGTGGCGTTCAGCGCCTGCATAATCTGCCTGCTGAGCGGAGTTCGGTCGCTATCCTGCACCACCGTCGGTACCTCACGCACGCGGTGCTGACTGTACAGCTGTCCAAACAGCATGACGTAGAGTATGGGCACGATTAGCAGCAGGGTGACCAGACGCGAGTCCCTGAAGAACCGGTGTGCCTCCCGCGACCATGTAAGGCAGAAGTCGTACACCGGTTTCATCTCACATCCGCCCTCTGAAGGCATAAACGCGCGCCGTCATTCCTTTGACCAGTCCCTGTACAGGCTGGCTCCACTCGAGGTGAACCTGCAGGCTTCGCACGTCAAGGCTGCCGCGCTCATTGGTAGCTCGTTTGGTGGCAAAATCCGCTGCTGGCAGAATGCGAGTGACCCGGGCTTGAAGTCGCTTGCCCAGCGCGGGTATTTCCACCGTGAGCGTATCTCCTCTCTGGATGCCGGACCAGATGCTCTCGTCCACAAACACTTCCACCCACCATCGACCTTCTTCGGCGATGGCGAGGATGGGCATACCCGCAGCGATGGTCACGCACTGTTCCGCCATTTTGCGCGACACCACGCCGTCGTCCGGCGCCCGCAGAACAGTCTGCTTCAGGTACGTCTGCGCTTCGTCCAGCTGCGCCCGGTTTGCCGACCGCTTAGCCGCGAGCGCAAGCAGGTCACGTTTGCGCAATTCCACCTGCAGGCGTGCATGTTCAGCAAGTTGCACGTTCGCCTCTGCGGCTTTCAAAACAGCCCACGTTGCCTGTTTCTCTTCCTGCCGCACGGCATCGCGAGCAAGCTGCAGTTTTGCCTCGGCGGCTTCGAGCTGTGCTTGTGCCGACAACTTTGCCGCTTCTGCCTCGTTTGCCTTGTGCTGAGGGAGCGCCTCTTCCTGAGCCAGTGCGTTCAGCCGGTTCCACGTCTTCTGAGCCATTGCGAACTGTGCCTTTGCTGCCTCCACCGCCTGTTCCGCTTGCCTGATCTCCTCAGGGCGTACACCGTTCTGCGCCATTTGCGATCGGGCGCGGGCTGCATCCAGCGCCAATTTTGCCTGACGCACCTGGTCTCCTGCACGCAGCGCCTCCAGCTCCACAGCTAGACGCGCCTGTTCAATTTGTGCATCGGTAGCCTGTAATCCTGCCTGTGCTTGCCGCGCTTTTGCTGAGATTTCCTCGCTTTCCAGGAATGCAAGCACATCGCGCTGCTTCACGCGCACCCCCTCTTCCGCCTTCAGCACTGCGATGCGCCCCAGAAGCTTCGACGATACATTCACCTCGGTGGCTTCTACCGTGCCCTCACCCAGATACTGCCAGCCGTTCTGGGGCGCTTCCAGCTCTACGCTGGCGGTTGCCTGCATCGTCAGCCACCGGTAGCCGACCACCACCGCTGACGCAAGAAGCAGGACGCCGAGTGCTGGCTTCCACAGAAGGTGAACGGTTCGGGCGAGACCGGTCCAGCAGCGTTGCCAGAGCAATTTCATCGTCAATCATCTCCTGCGATGCGACATCGAGTTCCTGAAGCAGCTCGTCAGTGAGACGCAGCAGGGTGTAGTGCGCCATGTTCATCTGGTACGGCGCGCTTTCGCGCTGAAGCTTCGCCTGAGAAAGCGCCAGAATGGCATCGAGCGTTTCTACACTGGTTCCCACGCCTGTCGCGAAGCGACGCTCTGCCAGTCGTAGACTTTCCTGCGCCAGCTCCACCGAATGCTGTGCGGCTTTCAGACCCTGCTGGGCGGATTCGAGGTCGATCAAAGCCTGCTTGACCCGCAGGGCGAGGGCATTCCGCAACCGGTGGCCATCCAGTTCGGTGCGTGCAGCGCTTTCACGATGCTCACGCGCCACTGCCCTGGCGTAGCCGCCGTCGAACAGGTTCCAGCGTAGCCCTACGGTCAGCGAGGCGTGCGGCTTAATCGCCGACAGGTCTCTGGTGAGTGTTTCCAGATTCACGGAGAAAAGCACCTGCGGTTTGGCTTCGGCTTCCGCCGAGAGTGCCAGTGCACGCTGAGCCTGCGCTTTGAGCTGCAGCGCCTGCAGCTCACGCGATGCTTCCACTGCTGCCTTCAAAGTCTCTTCATAAGCTGTTGAGAAGGTAACCTCTCTCAGCGGTGTGGACAGGTGTGCGTTTTGTTGCTGTGGAAGGTCCAGCAGATTGAAGAGCAGGGAGAACGCCAGAGCGCGCTGGTTACTCGCATCTGTCAGCCTCTTCGGCTGGGCAGCCAGCTCCGTCTGCGCTCGCCGAACATCGTATTGCGCCACGATACCCTGAGCGTACAGCGCCTCAGCCTGTTGCAGATGCGCCCGTACCACGTCCAGCGCCTGCTGGTGGACGGACTCCACCTGCTGTGCCAGCACCGCCTGAAGGCAAGCCTGAATGACCTGAAGAGCGACATCGCTGGCTCGGGCGCGTGCATACTCCTCGCTGGCGCGCGTTCCCAGCGTCGCCGCCTTCAACGCGTTCTCGATACGACCGCTGGTGAACAACGGTACGCTGAAGACGAGGGTGGCGCGTGTCGCAGTTGCCTTCGCCAGATCTATTTGGGGCACAGGCACGTTCACATTGAGAAACGAGCCGGGATTCGCCGGGTTGGGAAGCTGCAGGCTGATCGGGTCTACCTGCAAGGCGGGCGGCTCGGGAAGGTGTTGCAGAGAAAGTCGCAGCTCCAGTCGCGGCTGCTGTAACGACCGTGCCTGTTGTTGTTTGGCTACGGCGGTGCGAGTTTCCTGAATGGAAGCGCGATACTCGGTGTTGCGCTCCAGAGCGAGTCGTACCGCCTGCTGCAGGCTGAGGTCGAGCGGTGCCTGCTGTGCCGGTAGATTGGCAGGCAGCAGCGCTACGGTCAGGCAGAGAATAACGAGTCGTCGCATTGTTATTGCCTGCTGGTAACTCACTGTTTAGTGACACCCAGATACAGTGTACCACAGTATCATCGGAGGGGCAACATGAAGGGGGATTGGGTCGCTGACGACGAGCGCTGAGCCTTTGTTAAACGCCCTCACTTCCGCTTGACAGCAGGAAACCCCTTCGCGTATGATGAATAGTAGAGAAACACATTGCTGGAGGGCGGTGAGCCGTGGCATCGGTCACGTTGAAGCACCTGACCAAGGTATTCAAAAACGTCGTAGCTGTCAACGACCTGAATCTGGAAATCAAGGATAAAGAGTTCCTCGTGCTGGTGGGACCCTCGGGCTGCGGGAAAACTACCGCGTTACGCATGGTCGCCGGGCTGGAGGAAGTGACCTCAGGGGAGATATATATCGGTGACCGGCTGGTGAACGACGTTCAGCCCAAAGACCGCGACATCGCCATGGTGTTCCAGAACTACGCGCTGTATCCTCACATGACCGTGTATGATAACATGGCTTTTGCCCTGCGGATGCGCAAGTTTCCCAAAGCCGAGATTCAGCGTCGCGTGCACGAGGCTGCCAAGTTGCTCGGGCTGGAGGGGCTGCTGGACCGCAAACCCAAGCAGCTCTCGGGTGGTCAGCGGCAGCGTGTCGCGCTGGGGCGGGCGATCGTGCGCGAGCCGCAGGTTTTCCTTATGGACGAACCGCTCTCCAACCTGGATGCCAAACTGCGGGTGCAGACGCGCGCGGAGCTCATCAAACTTCAGCGACGCTTAGCGGTAACCACCATCTACGTAACGCACGACCAGGTGGAAGCGATGACGATGGGCGATCGCATCGCGGTCATCAAGGACGGCGTATTGCAGCAGGTGGATACCCCACTTAACATCTACCACTACCCGGCGAACATGTTTGTGGCGGGCTTCATTGGGACGCCGCCGATGAATTTCCTGGACGTGACCCTCAGGCGCAGCGGCGACGACTACTACGTGGAAGGAGGCGACTTCAAGCTGCTGTTGCCAAAGTTCGCTGCGGATAAGGTCCAGCCCTCGGTGGACAAGCAAGTGGTGTTCGGCGTCCGACCAGAGGACATCTTTGACAAATCGCTCGCCCCGCTAACCACCGCCCACGACGGTAACACCTTGAAGGCGATGGTGGACGTGGTCGAACCGATGGGACCGGTGGTCACGATGTATCTCACGCTGGGCACGCACCAGCTCGTCGCCACCATCGACGCCGACACGAAGGCGAAGGAAGGTGGTGAGATGGAGATCGTGCTGGATATGGATAAGACGCATCTGTTCGATAAAGAGACTCAGAAGGCTATTTACTAGCCTTTGTCGGTTTCAGGCGCAGGGCATCATAGACACGGATGCCCTGTTGTTTCAGCCATGCGACCACTTCGGGGGGCGTGTGCATGATGCCGGGCAGGATGACCTGCGTGTAGCCTTCGCGAAGGCACAGGCGCTGCAGTGTGGCAAAGTCTTCCACCTCGATCGCGTCAGACAACCCCAGCTCTCGGCTCACCTTGCGGCACAGGTGCCGCCGCTGCATCTGTTCAGAAGCATCTTCTTTCCAGTATCGATGGCAATAGGCTACTGTCCGCATCGGCTCCACTCCTGCTCTGAAGTTTCCACACTGCAGTAATAGGTGAGAAACGACTGTATCCGCTCGCCAAAAGTACCGGTATTCCCCCAATATCGCTGGAAAACCGGGAAAAGAGCGGGCTAACCTTGCCTCGTGCAGGACTCGCGTATCACCAGCTCCGTGGGCAGGTAGAATGTCTGCCGCAGTGCGTCGGGGTTGGGGCTGGTAAGCAGGTCGAGCAGTAGTACCATAGCGCGCTGTCCCATTTCGTACAGCGGCTGACGCACCGCAGAAAGGGGTGGATTCAGGTGTGCCGCGCTTGATGGATCATCAAACGAGATGATGCTAATGTCCTCCGGCACGCGCAGGCCCAGCGAACGTAGCGAAGCCAGCGTTTCCAGCGCCAGGTAGTAACCGGCAGTAAAGACAGCGGTCACTCGTTCGGTGCGGATTAACAGGTCGGTGAGTTGCTGACGCGCTTCGACCGCGAGGTGCGAATCGGAACCTGCCTGCACGATCCACTCTGGGCGAACAGTAACCCCCCACTTGTCCATCGCGTGCTGGTAGCCTCGCAGCCGGTCGGCGCAGTTGGTGCTGCCCTGCCAGCCGTTCACGTAGGCGATACTGCGATGACCCAGGGAGAGCAGATACTCGACAGCGCGCCGCGCCCCACCAAAATTGTCGCTGTCTACACAGGGAAAGAGATTCGCCTGATACGAGGCACCCATCACCACGAACCGCACGCCCTGTTTCCAGAGAGATGCTAAAGTGTCCTGTGCTTCCAGAGGCGGAGCAATGAACAACAGCGCGCCCTGAGCGTGTTTTTCTGCCGTCTGCCGGTACTCACACACATCCGCCTGCACAACCTGCAGGGTCAGCCCTCGCGCCTGAGCGACACTGCGCACCGCCCGGAAGGGCTCCTGCAGATAGGTATCTGCCTGGGGATGTTCAGCGTAGGGCACTACCAGCACTACGCCATGCACGCGCACCGGCTCAACCGCGTCGGTGACAAACGTGCCTGCGCCCGAGCGGCGGGTCAGGCGTCCCTTGCGCACCAGTTCGTGAATGGCGCGGTTGACGGTCATCTGGCTCACGCCGAACTGCTGAGCGAGGATGCGCTCGCCGGGTATCTGGCTGCCAGCGGGAAGTTTGCCCTCCAGTATCTGTGTTTCAAGTATGCGCTGAATGCGAAGGTATCTCGGCTCGTCGACGTCCGATGAACTCACGTCTCCATCCTCCCTGAGCGTCTTTGCGCAGAGCGTTATAGAATGCTTGACACACCCGAAGCAATTATAGCGCGTGTGGGCAACCTGTGTCAAACGGGCGGGAGTGGATTCCGAATTGGAGGTTTATCGGTGTCCATCCGGCTGAAGCTCAGCTTCCACGGCAACCACATCGCTTCCCAGATTACTCGTCTGGATAGCTTCGACTTGCCTGCACGCCGTTCGGTG
Source organism: uncultured bacterium (assembly GCA_937132045.1). Taxonomy (GTDB): domain Bacteria; phylum Armatimonadota; class HRBIN16; order HRBIN16; family HRBIN16; genus HRBIN16. Next base: position 934 of record CAKZNX010000345.1, on the reverse strand, counting down.
AAGACAATGGGGATCTCGCGGATGCGGAAGCCCATGCGATGGGCGCGGTAAGCCATCTCAATCTGGAAAGCATAGCCGTTGGAGTGCACGGAGGCTAACTGGATGGCTTCCAGCAGCTCGCGGCGCCACATGCGGTATCCCCCCGTCGCATCTCGCAGCGGCAGACGGGTAATAAGGCGCACATACTGGTTGGCAAAGAAGCTGAGCCAGAAGCGATGACGCGACCAGTTACTCACGTCGCCACCGGGCACATACCGGGAGCCGAGGACCAGGTCGGCTTCGTGCGTCACTTGCAGCAGACGGGGCAGGTCGGCGGGGTCGTGGGACAGGTCGGCGTCCATCTGCGCGATCAGCTCGTAGCCCATCTCCAGCGCCTGCTGAAAGCCTGCCACGTACGCGCGCCCCAAGCCCTCCTTGCGCTGTCGGTGAAGCACGTGCACCTGCGGATGTCTATGCGCCAGTTCATCGGCGAGCTGTCCGGTGCCGTCAGGAGAGTTGTCGTCCACAATCAGCAGATGCGCCATGCCGACCGTGCATTCAAGCACCCGCTGGCAGAGCAGTGGCAGGTTGTCTCGTTCGTTGTAGGTGGGGACGACCACCATCCACCGATCTTTTGCATTGAACTGGCTATTCATCCGTTTGCGAAACGCTCCTCGCTGGCAGCCATCTGGGTTCTGCACAGTGATTATAGCACACTGTCATTATCGGCGGAGCGCCCCAAAATCGCAGGCGGGAAAAATCATGGAAATTTCTTAAAAAAGTCGGCGAAAACGCGCGGAATGGTACGAATCTTGCATATATATGTGAGTGCAAGGGGGACTCGCAGCCCCGTTAGCTTACGAAAGAGGAGGGAAAGGAACATGAAACGTCTGGTGCTGTTGGCTGTGGTAGCGGCTCTGGCGTTCACGGTGACCAATGCGTGGGCGTTGACGCT
>CAKZNX010000344.1 GCA_937132045.1 uncultured bacterium | reverse complement strand
CAGATATCGTATTGGAGCGGGGGACGGGAATCGAACCCGCACCACCAGCTTGGAAGGCTGGGGCTCTGCCATTGAGCTACCCCCGCAACCGCTGGTCGGGGTGACTGGACTCGAACCAGCGACCTCTTGGTCCCAAACCAAGCGCTCTACCAACCTGAGCTACACCCCGCCCCTCGCGCTATTATTATAGTCCAAAAGCCCACGCCCGTCAAGATACACCCCGCTACAGCACCGATTGACTTTGCGTGCGCAAATATGGAATACTGCTCCCGAAAGGAGGTGGTGCCCTATGGCAGATCAACGAGGTGATTCTGAGGGCTAGGCTGTTTTAGCCCGGTCTGCCATGAACGGTGTGGCGAACCGTTTTAGCAGGGGGGTTATGAACAGCCGCCCGAGGCTCGCCAGCCGACCTTTCAGCCGGGCGTGAGCCCGGCTTTTACGCTTGTTGCATCTGCTCCAGCACCGACTGCGCCACCGCCTCTGCCATCAGCGGGTCGTCGTTCAGCGAAGGGGCGCGGCGATAGGCAAGTCCCAGCTCCTCGCATTTCTGCCTTGCCTCGATATCGAGGTCATACAGCACCTCCAGATGGTCTGCCACAAAGCCAATGGAACAGCACAGCACCTGTCGCTGCGAGTATTCCCGCGATATCTCCTCGAGGCGCTCCAGAATATCCGGTCCCAACCACGGCTCTCCCGTAGCGCTGGCGCTCTGGTAGGCGAACGTCCAGAAAGGCAGGTTCAGCCGCTGTGCCACCAGCTGGGCGCTGTCCATCAGCTCCCGCTCGTACGGGTCACCCCACTGGTGGATTCGGGCAGGCAGGCTGTGTGCGCTGAAGATGACCATCGTCTCTTCTGGTTGCCAGCCGGTGAGCGCTTCCTGCACTTTACGGGCGACCGCTTCGATAAACTTCGGATGACTGCCCCACCGCTCCACGAAGCGCATCTGCATGGACGGCGCGAACCGCTCACGCGCTTGCTGAGCGTAGTCGATGTACTGCCCGATGCTCATGCGGGAGAAGTGTGGAGCCAGCACCACACCGACCGCCTTCTGCACACCCTCCTTCGCCATCTGTTCGACTGCCTCCGCAATGAAGGGATGCCAGTGCTTCATGCCCACATACATCCTCCCCGTCCATCCACGCTCGCGCAGCGTGCTCTCCACCACCTGCACCTGACGCGCCGTGATGTCGTTCAGCGGAGATACGCCACCAATGCGCTCATAACGACTCACCAGGTCCTGCAACTGCTCTGGCGAGGGAGGACGCCCTCTGCGGATGTGGGTGTAGTATGGCTCTACCTCGTCCAGTGTTCGCGGCGTACCGTATGCCATTAACAGCACATCCCAGTCCTGTGCCACGTCTTACCTCCTCCTGACCAGCGTCGCGTGCCAACCCGACAAACCGCGGTATCACGCAACCCGTCCTATTATACCCTGCGCAACTACCGTCTCCCCTGTGGCATCGCCATCTTCAGCAACCTATCCCTGCGGCGATACATGCAGGGTCTTTTCGTGCGTGTAGGTGACAAAACCCGGCTGGGCACCGCGCGGTCGGCGCACGTATTTGCGCAGGGTATAGTCCACCGCCACCAGCGACGAGTGCCTTGCCGGGCTGTGCGCCGCTGCCAGCTGTGCCGCGTACTCCAGCACCTGCCGTGGCACGGCTTGAGGGCGGTTACTGGTGCGAATCACCACATGCGCGCCCGTGCCCGCGCGGACGTGCAGCCACCAGTCGTTGGGCTGAGCCACACGAGTGACCAGGTAGTCGTTCGCCTCGGCGTTTTCGCCCACCAGCACTTGCCAGCCTCCGGGCGCGATGTGCACGCGGATACGCTTGCCCTCGAAGTCCTCCTGCGGTCGCAGTTGCGCCTCACCCGAAACACCCGCTGTGGGGTTAAGCCATCCCCGCGCAGCCACGATCGCACGCAGGCTCTCCAGATCGGCAAGATCATCCACCGACTCGAGGCGCTTCAGGGCTTCCTCGACCTCTGTCGCCTCGCTCCAGAGTCGGTGACGCATCGCCTCCAGCCGCTCGGCGTTTGCCTGTACGTGTCGCGCCCGGGCGAAGTAGCGTTCGGCATTCTCCTGCGCAGACAGGGCAGGGTCCAGTGGAATGGTGATGGTGCTTCCGTCCGCGGTGTAAAGGTCGGGCAGTTCTGCCGAGTCGGCGCCCTTCGGTATCTGCGACAGGAGTGCGAGCAGGGTCTCACCCCAGCGTCGGTACTCCTCTGCCTTTGCCCTCTCCCGAACGCCCTGTTCCACTTGCTGGAGCGCACTGCGCCGTGCCGAAAGCACCCGCTGAAGAACCGCCTGCAGACTGCGCTTTTGCGCCTCCAGCTCCGCCCGCGGAATGGCAACCGCATAGTGGTTTTCCAGCGCCACATGAATGTTGCTTCGGGGATGTTGCTGGCGTTCCGGGAAGCTAGCCAGCGGTAGCGGATACGCACCAGCCGGGTGATGCCTCTCGTCCCGCACGAGCACTGGCTCCCAGTCGCCACGTTTTGCCGCCTCGAACACCGAGCCAAAAGCACCCCACAGGCTTCGCGGTGCGGTATCGGGGCTGAGCAGGCGCGCCCGTTGCACAATCTCCTCAGCCAGGAATGTTCCGATACCCTCGAAGCGCGAACGCAACCACTCGACCGGCTCCGAAGGCTGATCCTGCTCCAGCAATTGCAGAAACTCCTCCTCACTGACTTCGCGCGGGTCAGGGCGCGGCTCGCCGGGGGGAGGTGTGTAGGTTCTGTTCGGCAGAACCTCGCGTACCCGGCTGATGCGCGAGGAGACCAGTTTCGCCGCGTGAAGGATTCGCTCGTCGGGCGCCACCAGAATGATATTGCTGTGCCTGCCCATCAGCTCGGCGGTGAGCAGGTAGGTGTGCCCCTCTTGACCGCGCACCTCCACATCCAGCACGCGGTCGAAGCGTCGCTGGGCAATGGTGAGCACCGTGCCGCCCTCCAGATACTTTCGAAGAGCCATGCAGAAAGGCGGAGGTTGCGGCGGCGATGGCAAACGGTGTGAAAGCAGATATGTGCGCGCCCATTGCGGCGAGCAGCTGATCAACCAGCGCACTTCACCCACACCGCGCACGTAGACGGTGAGCACAATATCGTACTCGCCCGGCTGGGCGATGTGCTGGATGCGCCCGCCACGTAGCGATTGCAGTCCGTGCACAACCGACGCGAGCATGAGGCTATCATAAGGGATTCTGGTCATGACCGCTGAAAGCTTTCCTCTTTCTCCGAATTATAGAGGCCGCTGCAAAAAGGCCAAACCCATCCCCCCGCCCCGTTCCCGACGCGGGAAGGGGAGTTCGGAACCTTTCCCCGCTTCGGGGAGAGGCAGGGAGCGGGGTGTGAAAGGGCTTCTTACAGCGTTTCTGGTCGTCAATTCGCCAGAAGGCAACGGACCTTCACACTCCTCCCCAATTATACACGAACCGGGCTTCCCGGGAGGGCACTCTCCCGTTGTCTGCCGCTGGTCAGCCACCGACTTCCTGCTTCGGCGGCACCTGTTAGCTCCCCTGCACGATACGCCAGCGCCAGCGCGACAACCAGGTCGTCGTGTTCGCTGCCGCGCGCCTGCAGGCGAACGTGTCCATGCGCCGTGCAGGTGGCGCTGAAAACGTGCAGCTCGCGCAAGAGGTCGGGATGCGGCGGGATCAATACCCTGCGCCCTTCCATTGCCAGAGCCAGCGACTCGATGAGGGACCGTTTGACCGCCGATGTGAAGACCACCGGCTGTACCACGATGCCGGTTGCCTCCGCACACAGCCTGCACTGCAGGCTCTCTGCCAGCGGGTCACCCAAGCCGGTGGCGTCGCAGTTCACCGTCCGCACACCCCACTCGGTGAGCCGACG